>DATGMV010000399.1:0-2840 GCA_035307185.1 Fermentimonas sp.
TAACTAACTCAAAATAATTAAATATGAAATCAAGGTTTACTGGGATTTTGACGCTATTTTTAGCGTTTATGATTCAGTTTTCTTTTGCACAAGAGAAAACAATTACGGGTACTGTGACTTCTGCGGAATACGGAGCTTTAATCGGAGCTGCTGTTACGGTTGACGGAACAACTCGAGGTACACAGACAGATGAGAATGGAGTATTCTCTATTTCTGCTCAACAAGGAGATGTATTAACTATTTCGTATGTAGGTATGAAGGACTCTAAAATCAACGTGGGTACTTCTAATGTCTATAATATAGTTATGCAAACAGAAGAAAGAACTATTGAAGAGGTTCTTGTTGTTGGGTACGGAACTACCACAAAAGAAGCATTTACCGGTACAGCTTCTAAAATAAACACAGAAAACATTGAAGCTAAAACAGTTTCTAACGTTTCTCAAGCTTTAAGAGGGGAGGTTGCCGGAGTAAGTGTATTCACTGGTTCTGGAGCTCCTGGTTCTGACGCAACAATTCGTATTCGTGGTTTTGGTTCTGTAAATGGTAACCAAGCTCCTTTATACGTTGTTGATGGTGCTCCGTACAGTAGTGATATTTCATCTATCAACCCTGCTGACATTGAAGATATGGTGGTGCTTAAAGATGCTGCTGCAACCTCAATTTATGGTTCTAGGGGAGCTAATGGAGTAATCCTAATAACTACAAAAAAAGGTAGAGCAAACACTTCTGTTATATCTGTAGATTTAAGAAGTAGTGTTAATACACTAATGTTACCTAACTATGATATTGTTACTTCTCCAGAAGAGTACATAGAGTTGTCTTGGTTATCTTTACGCAACAAAGGTGCCTTAATGGGTGAGGCTGATCCTGCCTTATGGGCAAGTAACAACTTATATGTTGTTGCCGGAGAAGGAATTGACCCTGCCTATAACATTTGGAATGCTCCAGGGAACGCACTAATTGATCCTGCAACTGGTAAATTTAATGATGGAATTGAGCGTAAATACACCCCTACAAGATGGTCTGATGCTGCGTTCGGAACAGGTTACAGAACAGAAGCAAACATTCAATTCAGCGGAGGTAATGACAAAACTCGCTATGCTACTTCATTTGGTTATCTGAATGACGATGGTTATACGATCAAGTCTAATTATACCCGTTTCACTTCAAGATTAAGCGTTGAACACAAACCTAAAGATTGGTTAAAAATAGGAGGAAACATGGCATATACCGGAGCAAGATATACAAACTCATCTAGTAATGAGGGTTCTGCTGGTTCTTCAGGAAATATCTTTGCTTTAACAAATACTACTCCTGCTATTTATGATGTATATCTAAGAGATACTAACGGAGAATTAGTACCAGACCCAATTTTTGGAGGATGGCAATATGATTACGGTGCGATACCTTATAACAGAAGAGCTTGGAATAGCACTAACGGTATTGCAGATGCGCACTATGATTTATCAAGAGATGATTCAAGCACTCTTTTAGGTAACTTTAATATAGGTATTGAATTTACAGACTGGTTGACATTTGAAACTCGTTATAGCGGTCAACACCAAAATTATGACAGCGCTTCTAGATCTAACCCGTTCTATGGTGGATGGGCAGCAGACTTCGGATACTTATATAGAGGAATGGATACTCGTACTAATCAAAACTTTTTACAACTACTGCGTTTCAACGATTCGTTTGGAGATCATAATATAGAAGCTTTTGTAGCTCACGAAACTACTGAATGGAAGCGTAAAACGATGAGTGCAGCAGCCACTACAGCTATATTGCCTTTTTCTCTTGATTTAGCTCAATATACCTCTCCTTATGGTAGAGCTACTTCTTTTACGCAAGGATGGACTTTAGAAAGTTATTTTGCGCAATTAAATTATGATTACGCCTCTAAATACTTCCTTACGGCTTCTGTAAGACGTGATGGATCATCTCGTTTTATCCAAGATAAATGGGGAACATTCTGGTCTGTGGGAGCAGGATGGATTGTAACTAGAGAGTCATTCATGAATAATGCAAACTTTGTAGATTACTTAAAGTTAAAAGCTAGTTATGGTTGGATTGGTGATGTTGGAAATGACCTAATGTATGGGTTCCAAATATCTAACATTAACCAGACACCTGATGGCAGCTATTCATTTTCTCCGAGTAATGAGCAAGCAAATCCTGAATTGACATGGGAAACTTCAAAAATTACTCAGTTTGGTTTTGAAAGCTCGTGGTTTAACAACACTTTAGATGTGGATGTAGATTATTATATCAAAGACACTGAAAACTTATTCTTTGTACAAACCTTACCTCCTTCTTTTGGATATACTTTCTATAGATTTAATGACGGAAAGTTACGCAATAGTGGGTTGGAGTTTGATGTAGCTGTACATCTTTTCAAAGCGAAAACTGCTGAAGATTTCAGATTATCAATAGGTGTGAATGGTGAGTTGCTGAAAAACGAAATTCGTCAGATGCCTATTGACCAATTCTTAAGTGAAAGAGAGGGTATTGAAATAAGAAAAGTTTTAGACGGCAACTTAAGGCTAGGGGGGTCCCTATATGACTGGTATATGAGAGAGTGGGCTGGGGTTGACCCTGCAACAGGTTCAGCTTTATGGACTATGCACTATTTTGACAACAACAACAACGGTGTTTTTGATGCAGGAGATCAGTTTATTGATAATTATGTTCTTAGAACACACGATAACCCTAATGGAAATGTTCAAACTACTACTACTACGAACTATGCTCAGGCTACACAAAAATCGATAGGAAAATCAGCCATACCAAAAGTTAGAGGTGCTTTCAGACTTAATGCTGCCTACAAAAACTTTGATTTA
>DATGMV010000400.1:0-2405 GCA_035307185.1 Fermentimonas sp.
GAGCTAAAGTTATTGAAGCTGAAGCTGAGGTTCCAATTGCTATGGCAGAGGAGTTCAGAAACGGTAATCTGGGTATAATGGATTACTACAGAATGGAAAATATTCAGGCTGATACCGACATGCGTGATTCCATTGCTAAGCCTCAAAGTGGTGACAGAGATAAAAACAATAAACAATGAGAGTAATACCCGGATCGGAGTTAATTATTAACTCCGATGGGAGTGCTTTTCATCTTCATATTAAACCTGAGCAGCTATCTGATAAGATTATCATGATGGGAGATCCGGATAGAGTGACGATGACAGCCTCCTTTTTTGATACTATCGAGTGCGATGTGCAAAGTCGTGAGTTCCACACAATAACCGGAACCTACGAAGGCAAACGAATTACTGCAATTTCTCACGGTATTGGCACTGACAACATAGACATTGTTGTTACAGAACTCGATGCTTTAGCAAATATTGATTTTGACACAAGAACGGTTAAGAAGGATTTTAAGCAACTCACCATGGTTAGAGTTGGCACTTCGGGTGGTATGCAACCGCATTGCCCTGTTGGCACTTACGTTGTTTCAGAAAAATCAATTGGGTTTGACGGACTTATACATTACTACGAAGGCTCAAAAAGTGTGCGTGATGAGGAGTTTGAAGAGTCTTTCCAAAAATATGTGAACTGGTCGCCATTTCACTGCTCGCCTTATGTAGTGAATGCTGATGATGAACTGGTGGATAGAATTGGGTATGATATGATTCGTGGAGTAACAATCTCTGCCATTGGTTTTTACGGACCACAAGGCAGATATGTTCGTTTACCACTTGCCGACCCGGATCTTAACTCCAAGATTGAGTCTTTTCGCTTTAACAAGCATTGTATAACAAATTATGAAATGGAGAGTTCTGCTATTGCAGGACTTTCGAAATTGATGGGCCACAAAGCTATGACAGTGTGTACAATTATAGCAAACCGCGTAGCGCTTAATTCCGAAACCAATTATAAGGGCTCTATAGAAGAACTGATAAAGATTGTATTAGATAGGATTTAGATTAAATAAAGATAAAATAATAATGAAGAAAATTTTCACCTTATTGCTGTTGGTAATAAGCATAAGTGCTATTGCACAACAAAACCCTCCCCTACCTGTAGATCCAAATGTGCGAACAGGTAAATTGGAGAATGGATTGACATATTATATTCGTCATAACAACCTTCCTGAAAATAGAGCCGACTTTTATATTGCACAGCGTGTTGGATCTATGCAGGAAGAGGATAGCCAAGCCGGTCTTGCTCACTTTTTAGAGCATATGGCTTTTAACGGAACAGAGAACTTTCCCGGAAAGAGTATGCTTAATTATTTGCAGGACAATGGAATTAAGTTTGGCACAAATATTAATGCTTATACTTCTTTTGACGAAACTGTTTATTATTTAAACAATATCCCCACTACAAATGAGAATCTGATGGACTCTGCATTACTGGTGCTACACGACTGGTCGGCAGCCATTGCTCTCGAAGAGGATGAGCTTGAGAGTGAGCGGGGAGTGATTCGTGAGGAGTGGCGCACAAGAGGAGGTGCACAGCAGAGATTATGGGATCAGCTACTTCCTAAGATGTACCCCGACAGTAAGTATGCCAACAGAATGCCCATTGGCAGCATAGATGTGATCAATAACTTTAAACCCGAAGAGATAAGAGCTTATTATCACAAATGGTATCGTCCGGATCTGCAAGGGATTATTATTGTGGGAAATGTAGATGTGGATAAGATGGAGCAGAAGGTTATTGATCTTTTCTCTCCAATTAAATTAGATGCTGAAAGAGCAGAACGTAAATATTATCCGGTTTCTGATAACAAAGAGCCTATAGTTGCTTTGGCTACCGATAAGGAAGCGAGAAGCACAAGTATAATGATGTTCTATAAACATGAACCTATGCCTGACGAGTTAAAAAACACTCAGGCCGGTTATATTTCTCAATACTTACTAAGTGCGGCATCTTCAATGATGAATCAACGCTTCAGTGAGATTATGCAGAAACCCGATGCTCCATTTACTACAGCTTATGCATATGATGGCGATTATTTTGTTGCAAAAACAAAGGATGCATGGACTGTTGTAGCAGGTAGTGCCGAAGATAAAATACAAGATGCTTTGGCTGCAATGGTACGCGAAACAGAAAGAGCTAAACAGTTTGGATTTACTCAAAGTGAATATGAGGTTGCAAGAACCAACATTCTTAAAAATTATGAGAACTCATATAATAATAGAGATAAACAGAGAAATTCAATCTACTCACAGGAGTATGTACGTGCATTTACAGATGGCGAGCCAATTCCGGGTATAGAATTTGAATATCAGTTTATACAGGATGTTGCGCCAAATATCCCTGTGGAGGTAATTAATCAAACA
>DATGMV010000401.1:0-18808 GCA_035307185.1 Fermentimonas sp.
CTTTTTTAAAGGAGGAGTATCTGTTACAACATTTGGTACAATAACCAGATAAGCAGCATCCTGTATTACTGTTGCTGTATTTCTATGATCCGGATGATAATCATTAGGTCTGGGACCAATTACAATATCAGCATTCCATTCCCGGATTAGCCTGATTACATCCTTCCTTAATTCCAAAGTAGGAAGAAGTTCTCCGTCGTGGTTTTCCAGTACAACATATTTAACTCCAAATCTTTTAGCTGCCTCTTCTGCTTCTGTTCTTCGTCTTTTTGCTAATACACCACCACCCATAGATTGGTGTCCTGCATCACCATTGGTTAATGAAACAAAAAGAACATTATGGCCAAGCTCAGCAAATTTAATTGCAGTACCCCCGGTTGATCCGTCAGCATCATCAGGGTGTGCACCTATTACGATAACATTGATTTTCCCTTCTTCATTAACAGTGTTATTTTGTCCAAGTGAATAAACAAAAGGAATAAACAGCAAAATTAGAACTAAAAAGTGTTTCATGTGATTTTATTTTTTAAGTATCCTTTACCAAAGATGCGAAAAATAACTAAAAAAGCATTATATTTATTCTGTAAATGTGTAATTACCACTGCCTACTGTTTTATATCCTGTCTCATTTGGCATATAAATTTTTGCCGTACAATTAACTGGTACAGATACATTGAGTGTAAAAACTCCATCTTGTTTTTTCCAATCTACCATTATTTTACCATATAAAGTTTCGTATGATGCTTCAACAAATTTTAAATCACCCACAGGTTTAGGTGCAATAATTATTTCCTTAAATCCACTATTTTCCTCAGATCTTATTCCGGCTAAGGATTTGAAAAACCACTCTTCTATCTGGCCCATCATAAAATGATTCCAAGAAGCACCGGCTCTCGGGTCCCATAGCTCGGTGAGTGTTGTTGCTCCAAATTGCAGCTGAAACCCATATCCGGGAACCTCTTCATGATTATGCATCTTATACATTATTTCATTTAATCCGTTATCGGCTAAAGTTTGAAAAAGATATCGGTTACCCACATCTCCGGTAGATAGTCTGAACCCTCTTTCCTCAATATTTTTCACCAAATTATTTAAAACTGCTTCTCTATTTTGAGAATCAACAAGACCTGCAAAAAGTGGCATAGCGTTAGATGCTTGACTACCGGTGCCGTAATACATGTTGTCCACGTCAAAGAATTTCTTGTTAAAAGCATCTTTTACATTACTCCTTAATTTAGTGTAATGTATTATATCCTCTTCATTTCCTGTTATTTCTGCTGCTTGTAGCAGGTAATCAACAACCATATAGTAATGAGTTGTTGCAGACAATGGTACAGGCGTATTATGAGATACACCATATGGTTTATCTTCTCTGTAATCACACCAGTCGCCCAGTCCATGAGAAACAATATGGTTATCTGCAGTAGAAGTTAAGTAATCTACATATCTTTTCATTACATCATAATATTCTATTATGAGTGAATTGTCGCCATAGAACTGATAATACATAAAGGGAAGAATTACAGATGTGCTTCCCCACTCAGGAGAATCTCTGAAACCTCCTTCAAAAATCACATACTCAGGCGCAATATCAGGAACTAAGCCATTTGGAAGTTGTGAGTCACGAATATCCTGCATGATTTTTGGTGCGAAAGTAGTAAGATCGAAATTGTAGAATAATCCGGGACCATTTAGGTGAACCTGTTCCAGCCAACCAAGTTTTTCTCTGTGGGGGCAATCAGTAAACACTGCTTGCATATTGCTTTTCATTGCGTTTACAATAAGCCGGTGAGTATTATTGAAGATCTCATTAGAGCAATTAAATGTTGAAGTTTGTGGATTGGAATTATATACAAACAGCGACTCAATGTTTAATATTTCAGGGATATCTCGCTCGTCATTGATATTTACAGAAATTTCAGAATCTTTTGGAGGTTTTGCCCCATCAACCTGAATATATCTGTAGCCATAAAAAGAGAAACGAGGTTGCCATATTTCCTCTTCCCCGCCTTTAAGTATATATTCAAAATAGTATGGGCTTCCTGATTGAGATTGATTTACAGAGCCATCCTCATAAATGTTTTCTCCAAGTATTAATCTTATTTTGTCACCTTTATTACCTTTCACTTTTATATTTGGGAACCCGGATAAATTTTGACCCATATCGTAAACATAAGAGTTACTTACTCTTTTTACAGATTCTGCGGGGAATTTTTCCATTGACTTAATGGGATACGTTGTTTGTGGAGTCAACTTGCCTTTAGGAGCTTCCTGAACTACAACCGGCATCCAATGCGAGTCATCAAAGTTATAATTATCCCATCCTTTTTGTTCTAGACGTGCATCATAATCTTCTCCGCCATACATATCATTAAACACTATAGGGCTGAGTGAATATTTCCAGCTTTTGTCAGAGACAATCTCTTTTATTGTGCCATCTTCATATGTGATGTTCATTTTAAAAAATAGAGTAGGAGGGCCAAAGCTTACCTGCATCTTTACATACCTGCCTCCCTGCTGATTATAAAAACCATTACCTAACAGAACACCAATTGCATTATTATCTTCTAACAGATTAGTAACATCAAAAGAATTGTAATAAATAGTTTTATCATAATCGCTCCACATAGGGTCAAATTGTGATTCACCTAGTTTTTCTCCATTCAATGTTAATTCATAATGTCCTAAACCACTTATATATATTATGGCATCTTTTACTTTTTTGTCATTATTGAATTCTCTCCTGAGATATATACTTCTCTTTGAAAGTGGATGAGTCTCTTGCCATTTTTTACCAGCTTCTGAACTTATTGATAATCCATGATAAGTTCTGCCAGTAGGTATATTAGAATTTTCACGTCTTATTGCACCTATCCAATTAGCATTATTTTCTATATTTTTCGGTGGATAGCGAAAATAACACATTTCACTCCAATTAGAGACATTATCATTATTATCCCAAACCCTGACTCTCCACTGGTATTTAATACCTGGCTTAACTAATTTATCAAATTCTGGTTTTACTCCTTGACTTTGATTGCTGATAACCTTACCTGAATCCCATATTTTTTTATCAGGTGATAATTCTGAATAGAGTTCAATTTGGTAAGCAGTTTGATGAATATCATTTTTGTCTGATAGTATTTGCCACCCAAAATTAAATGTATATGAACTAGTAGTTACTAAATTAGCGCGTGGATTAATAGCTAAAATCAATGAATAATTACTTGATTTGCAATTTTGTATTAATAAAATAGCAAATAAAAAAAAAGTAAGGCAAAGAATTTTGGATATAAAAGTAAATTCTTTGGGTGGATTTTTTTTCATAACTTTAATATTTAAAATAGATGTTTGTAAAAATAATTTCTACACAATTGAGTGAATTGTTAATTAATTTCAAATCTAATGTACCTTTTGCAGATTCAGGTAATTGTATATAAGCTGATAAAACATTTTTTGACAGCTTATATTCAACTGAGCAGTTTGCAAAAGGTATGGAGTTTGAAGCTGCTTTAGTGTTGGGGACATATACCCAACTTTCATCCCACTTGCAAAAATTTGGGAGCTGAGCATTTACTGATAGAGTGAATAAAATAAACGCCAATAAGATGTATTTCTTCATGACTTTGAAAATTTAACATACATTATATTTCTTTTGTCTAGATTCTTTTTGCTCAAACTCTTATTATTTTGATAAAGTTATTATGTATTTCCCAAAACCTAGTTCAAAGATACCATTATCTGTTTTTACTATACTTTTTAATTTCCGTTCATCTGATTCAACTAAAATATTAAAAGATGCATATCTGCTTAAATCTATTGTTGCTTCTGATCCTTCAGGTATTTCAATTACATAGATTATTTTACCATTATATCTTTTCCATTTTGAAACAATTAAACCATAAGGAGAGGCGTAAGTACAGTTCATGTAATTTAATTGATCCGAGAAAGTCGGGCTAAGTGTGAATTTTTTAAATCCTGGATACTCTTTATTAACTTTAATACCACCTATCCATTTATAAAACCATTCTGATACACTACCAAACATTGGGTGACAATTGGAGTACGTATTATCACTTTCTTTCCAAGTCTCCCATATAGTTGTTGCTCCTCTGTCTATCATATAACCCCAACCAGGATATCTTGTATCGTTTACTATTTGAAGAACCTTTTCCGATGAAACATACTCAGATAAAGCATTCAAAATATGTTTCGTACCAAAAATACCTGTAGTAAAGTGATTAGATGGATAATCATTAATAGATTGTATAAGAGAATCAACTGCAGCATTTTTTTCCTTATCCGGTAAAACATTATAATAAAGAAGTGATGAGTATAAGGTTTGTTTATTAATTTTAATATCAACTGGATTATCCCAAAAATACTCTTTCAGCTTTTCTCTAATTTTTTCTTTTAATAAAGAATATATTGTCTGACTTTTTTCATCATCCATTAATTTTGAAAACTCATACATTATTTCTGCACATTGCAGGTAATGGCAAGTTCCAGTAAGTTCAACAGGGACTGTGGTCAATGACTCATGATCTCCTAATCCAAAATCAACAATATATTTGGGATGCAGACGCTCGACTTTCTCCATCCATCTTTTATTAAACTCATACAGCTCCTTTACAATTTCTGTATCATTATAATATAAGTAAAGATAATACTGAGTAGTTAAGAACGCAGACTCCCAACTTAAACCACAATACTTTATTCCAACATAAGGAGCTGTATCAATAAATATAGAATCATTGATAGCATCAACCCAGTCGTAAATTGTTTTTCTGTGAAATGACTTTATGTCAAAGTTGTAGATGAATGCCTCACTTGTTGCGTTTAAGTCTCCTCCATATCCAAACTTCTCTCTGGCTGAACAATCAGACTGTACACTCTGCAAATTAGATAGGAAAGTTCTTCTTGATGCTTCCTGAATAGAATTTATAAGGTCTGATGAAGTTGAGAAATTATTATCATTTACCACATTTGTACTTAATAATAATCCGGTTATATCACTTGTGTCAGGCCTATAATTTAAACCACTTAGCTCCATATATCTGTAAGTGTGAAAAGTGAATTCAGGCTGATACCAGACAGTTGTATCGCTATCAAAAATAAGAATATCTGATTGCCATGCTATATCTGGTGCTCCAGGGCCACCCATTCCTTTTGATTTTACTTGACCTGCAACAGTTGTCATTGGATTCAGGGTTCCATCCTCATAAATCCTTTCTCCAAACCGAAACAAAATTGAATCACCTGCATTTCCTTTCAATCTAATCTTATAAGTACCAGTAAAATTCACGCCCATATCAACAATATATGTATCGTTGTTAATTGAATAAATCTTTTGAGGAATAATTTTTTCAATAATTTCAATACCCGGAAAAAAAGATTTTATTAATTGACCTTTTGCCGATTTGGCCCTTTTGACATATTTCCAATTATTTTCAAGAAAACCGACAGAATCCCAATTGTCTATTGTTTTTCCAAGATCAAAAACTTCTCCTATATAGACATTATTTTTTAAAACTGGGCTATAAGAGAATTTCCAGCTTTCATTTGAGCCAATCTCATCGATATGACCATCTTCGTATTCAATTACTATTTTGCATATAAATTTAGGATTTCCAACATTCAATGATTCTCTTAGATTTCGATTACCCCACATCCTTAAAGGAAGAGGATTATAAAAACCGTTACCTAATATTACACCAATACAGTTATTATTTTGATATAACAGATCAGTGATATTATATTCTCTGTAATAAACTCGTTTATTGGTATTCGTCCATGCAGGATCAAGATAATATTGTCCAACTCTTTTTCCATTTATTGTGGCTTTATAATATCCTGTAGCAGCAATCATTAATTTTGCAGATTTCAGTTTGCTATTTATACTAAACTCTTTTCGAAATATAGGAGAGGGATTGTCCTTATAAAAAAGAGAGTCGGAGATGGGCTGTTCTTTGCCATCATTAATCCAGTAAGTTGAGTTGATTACTATCAAATTATCCCTAGCTTCTATTTTAAAGGAAATAGAAGCTAATAACAAGTACCCAAATATTATGTACCCTCTCATATTTCAATTAGATTCATAATTAACAATTAGAAGTCTGCAGTTATGAAAATTACAGGAATTATTCTTTATTTTTGTCAGTAATTATGTTAATTGGAATATCCAGTAAATGAGCATATTTATTTAGAATATTTGCAACATGACCAGAACCAATTGAACAATGGTGAGAAGGACCGGTCATACTCCATTTTTTAATAAATTCCTTAGCAGTGATATTGAATTTATATCTGCTATTTACATTTCCAATATTCAGTATTGGACCAGGAACCGATTCACCTTCAGCAACCAGTAACGATATGCCCTCAGTTCCTTCGACTACAGATAGTAGTGTTACCGGACCATTTTTTACAGACATTTGAATTGATAGTCCTTTCCCCGGTTTTCCATGATATACCGGAAGAGGCACCAGACTTACCTTCTCTTCAGACATGATGTGATGAGCAGGCCCATCGTGGCCTAACTGTATAACATCATCCTTGTAATCAATGGCATAGAACTCTGAGAAACATCCTCCAATTCCCATAAGTGCCATTATCTTCATTGCTTGGGCATTTTTAATTTCATACTCTCCAGCAACCGGGATGTTTTTACCTGTCAAAAGAGTATTACCTGCAATAACAGAGGTAATGATGTTTTCAAAATCATTGCCACTAGTCCCGGAATAATAGTATGCCATGGAGCCTAGATTGTGCTTAGAAACAATTTTATCAAGTGCTACAGAAGTTTTCGCAGCCCTTTTTATTTCATGTTCAGAACAACTAGGATCAATTATAAAAGTACTACTGAATTCTTCAACTTTTTGCTCTACTTCTTCATCTGTTACCTTACTCCTTATTTCAGCCAGTTCACACATCTCAAGTACCTCAATATGTGTTCCAAAAACTGTACTTTGCAGTGCAAGATCAGAATATACATCAACCATACCTCCATAATAATTACCCAATACACCCAAACGGTTGTTCTTCATACCTGTGGCAATGCTGACAGCAACTAACCATTCATTTATCTCTTCCCATGCTTTTTCATCATCAAGATAACCCGAAATAATATCATATTTTACCTTGGATATATTAAAAATAGATGAAAATTCAGGAACAGAGCAAGCTTGGCAGTTAGCCAGCCATTCACCAGTCATAGCTCCCCTGTCACCAAGGCTGTTAATCTTATTATAGTCAATTGATGAATTAGGAGACAGGTTGAGCATGATTATAGGAACACTCAATTTTTTTACAAAAGGTATAAGTGAAGAAGAAAGAGAATAAGTTGAAATATATAAAAACAATAACTCAATATTCTCTTTTTTTAATATTGATGCGGCTTCATGAGCTTTTTCAATGTTATCAATCATTCCGACATTTATAACTTCAACAGAATCAAAAGTTGAAATTCTATTTTCAATGCTAGTCTGATATTTTATTAATTTATCCAGAAGGCCATTAAATTGCCTCCAGTATGTATCAAGTCCAACTCCTATTAATCCAATTCTCACTTTCTCCATTTTCAATTCAGTTTTATATTTAATTTTTTGAAGATAGTACTTCAAAATCTTTCATCAGTCCGTAATCGATCATTAAGTAATCAACCCCACTATCTTGTCTGTGAACATTATTCCAATAACCTGGGCCTGCTATACCTTTAGCGTTGTTGTAATGCGGTCCATACAGATTCTTTAAGCTTCCAATAACTCTTATTTCGACTTTATTATTACCTTTTTTCAGATGTGATGTTAAGTCAAATGTATAAGGTTTGTAAGCAACAATACCAACTTTTCTATCATTCACATAGACTTCTGATACTGTACCATTCCACTCATTTAGTTTCAATGTATATGAAGCATTGCTATCACTAATATTATAGTTTTTACTATAAGAAATATCCCAGGAATAAAACGGATTACCCTGATCTCGCCAGCTTCCTAATTCAAGTTTGCTTATAGGCTCTTTTATTACCCAACCTCTTGATGCAGGCTGTAGATAAAAATCTCCTAAAATATAAACAGGAGCAATTTCAGCATAGATACTCATTTTTTCCATACTAAGCTCAACATTATTAACACCTGTATCAACAAATTTTCCGATTTCAAATACCCCAAAACGTGGTTCCAGCCAGAATTCATTTTTATTCGGATGTACAATTTCCCCGTTGATTTTTACTGTCCAAAGATTTGGTTGTTCGACTACAAGTTTAAATTTTTCTGTATCAAAGTTATCAACGACAATAAATTGATAACCTACTTCAATATTACCTGTGGTGAATGTATCTCTTTCAACAATATCCTGTTTATACTGAATTGCATGATTCCACGGATTATCCATTCCAAATTGCTTGTAAAGGAGATTACATGCTTCTACATTGTACAAATTCTTGTCATTATTACTATTCTTAATACTAATGCCATCAACAGTAAGAGTACAGAAATCGATATTCAACACATTATCTTTAATACGCTTAATTTCTAATGGTGAATTAGCTGAAATTTCTTCTCCTTCTGCCATGATTGTTTTAGATGGTAAGTTGTCACTCTCAGAGTTCGGGTAGAACAGTATTAGACTGCCGGCAGGATGCAAAACAAAATCACTTTCTATAAACCCTTCATTTTTAATATGTTTATATTCGAATAATTCACCAGTCATTCCATCAATCTCAACTACATATTTTCCTGCAACTGATATTTTACCTGAAGCACTGTCAGTCAATGAAGAGTTAACTAAAAATATCAATTCCCCATCCTTATAACTTCTTCTATGATGATATAAATCATTGCTTTTAATGTTGCTGAACTTTATATTTTCAGACTGCAGCTCTTCAGTTATTGCATTCTGTATCGATTCTTCAGAATAAATTTTTATTTTATTTTTATTCCTGTCAAATAAATTTTTAAGTGCCTCACTCTCTTTTCCATCCACTAATGTCGGTTTGGAAAAGGCAATCAATTCACCATCTGTTTCTACAAATTTTTTCAATAAATTAAAAGTGGACTTGTTTATGCTCTCTATCATAGGAGGTATAACAACTTTTTTATATGATCTTTTGCCTACAACAAATCTACAGTTCTCAACATTGCCATTATCCTTTATAATATTCTCAGAACCAAGGTCATATTCAACCTGGCTTTTTTTCAGTTGAGTTACAAAACTTTGAAAATTTGTCCCTATCTCCATCAGTTTCGGATGATGTGATGTGTATGAGTAATACAGCCATGCCGTTGTTGTTGGTTCCAGAATCAGAATGTCATTTATCTGCTCGCCCTGGCTTAATAGCAGTGAAAGGCGTCCAAAGTAGTCATTCTGTGTTTTATAATTTTCCCACCAGGGAGAGATTGAGTTGAATTCAGGTGGATAATCATATTTCCTTGCACCGGTGATAGTCATATGAGATAAGTGCTGATTCAAAAAATTCACACCTAACACATATTCCCAATCTCCTAATCTTTTAAGGTCTTCAAATGTTACATCCCATCCACCACCACCATAGGTTTCACTAAGTGTTCTTACATAACCCATCTGGTTAGCCACGCTGCTAAGTTCTTTTACTGATCTTACATTACCGAATTGTGCCTGTGGATGTGAATCATCATACTGGTTAAACAGCATATCAATTGCCGGCATCTGATGCCATGCATACATTGCCATGTTATCACCCCCATGAGACATGTCAGGCCAACCATGTTCCCAATAATGTCCGGTCCAGAGCAGACCTTTTTTCTCAGTATACTCAAACCAAGGTTTAGCCCATCTGTCGATGAACATTTGAGTTAAAGTTTCCATATAGTTATGTCTGACCTGTTTCCAGTTGCCTTCGGTTTCAACTAATAATGGGAGATTATCTTTCAGGCTATATCCCCACTGTTTTTCAAAAACATCAAACAGATCAGGTGTCCATCTGATGCCACCCGGACTTGCCACCTGAGGTTCATCAGTAAAGATTCCCTTTATTTCTGTACCTAATTTATCTCCTACATACTTCTCATAACCATTGGTCATTGTCACCTCCATGAATTTTTCAGTAACACCGGGATAGAGAAGGTCAACATAGGTATGTCCTCCATACCAGGATGATTTTCCATTATATACTTTACTGTATAAATAATATTCACCTTTGATACCTTTATATTTTTCTAAGTTATTGGTAATATCTTTAAAAGATTTATCCTCTTTTTTGAGAATAAAGTAATAATCGTAATTGTTTTCAGGTATTATCTCTTCTTTTTTAAATGTTAGACCTTGTCCGTGATTATATGACTCAGGCATTTGTGCAGGCACTAGTCCACCTGCAAATCCACTTGGATATGAGTTCTCATCATAAATCCATATATCCAATCCCAGTTTTTTGCCAACTTCTAGACTATATTTGTAAAGATCAAACCATTCATTTGAAAGATACTCTGTAATTAAACCCGGTCGTGGATGCACAAATGCTCCACCAAAACCCTGATCTTTTAATTCACCCAGCATTCTGTCAATATCTGCATGAGTCACTTTTGTGTTCCAAACCCACAAAGGAGCAGGACGAAATGCTGACGGTGGATTCTTTATATCAGATTTCAGTCTTTCAAACTGTATCTCGCGTTTTTGCGGAGTTGAAGCAAAACTCACACAACAAAATAATAGTAAATTTAAACTGATAAATATTCTTTTCATATTTTGTCTTTTTTGATTTCGAATAAATATATTCCTGATTGTAACTCTATTTGATACTTATTATCTGAAGTCTCTTCTATTTTAATTAATGGGTTGTTTACAAGTGATTTAAAGTTTAAAACAGTATAGATGTCATTTAGATAAAGAATAGCTTTACTATTAGATGGAACTGAAACATTGTATGTTATATTTCTACCTTTCCTTTTCCATCCGGATACAATCTGACCATACGGACTATCATGTGTTGCCTCAAACTGATTCAATCCTTCCACAAAGTTTGGTTTTAATATAAAAGATTTGAACCCGGGATTTTCCTCATCCGGGAATATTCCGCCCAAACCTTTGTAGAACCATGCATTTATCTCACCAAACATAATATGGTTCATAGAATTTGTTTTCTCTTTCTCAACCGACCAGTTCTCATAAAATGTTGTAGCGCCATTTTTTATCCACCAGCCCCATGACGGATAATTTTCCTGTGATGCTACCTCCCATGCTAATTGAGGATAACCGTTTTCACTTAATGCATTAAGTATCGTTTTTGAACCCAATAAGCCTACATCGATATGTTTGTTATCAGATATAACCCTTTTTACAAGAATATTGGTAACTTTTTCCTTTAGATCAGAAGGTACAATATCCCAGAACAAAGCCATACTCTGCTCTGTCTGTAATCCGCTTCCGTAAACACCTGTATCATAATTTAGGTATTTACTGTTTATCGCACACTTGATTTTTGAGGCTAATGCTGAATA
This sequence comes from Fermentimonas sp., assembly GCA_035307185.1. Lineage (GTDB taxonomy): Bacteria > Bacteroidota > Bacteroidia > Bacteroidales > Dysgonomonadaceae > Proteiniphilum. The sequence continues at coordinate 11,475 of DATGMV010000401.1, forward strand.
CTTTTTATAATCATCAGTTTCACCTAATAATTTTGCTGTTTTGGATAATATATTAGTATCAACATAATAATATATAGAAGAGCTGAACTCTACTGGTGTCCTTGATTTTACAGGAACCCAGTCACCAAGACCCCAATCAGTTAATCCTGTCGGGTGTTTTTTATTTACATGATCAATATATCTTTTTATATTATCATAACCTCTTTTCAGTAATCTTATATCTCCATAGAACAAGTGCAAATTCCAAGGTATAATAGTTAAGCTGCTTGTCCAATCTAAGCCATTTGCCCAATGATAACCCCATCCGCTACTCGGTATAATTGCCGGCAGAACTCCATTAGGTTGCTGTTCATCCCAATGGTCTGCTATCCATTTCTCATATATAGTAATAGCATCAAAATTATACAATCCAACTTCAATTGCTATATGAGCATCACCAGTCCATCCGTTTTTCTCCCTATGAGGACAATCTGTAGGATATCCAAGTAAATTTGTGAGGTAAGAGTTATTTGATGCATTCCACATCTTATTTACTATATCACTGGACGTTCGAATATTACCAATAGTAGGTACATCGCTATGAATAAAATAGGCAATCAGATTATCTGACGATAATTCTAGTGGAGTACTCGAAGTAACTTCTACATATTGAAATCCTTTATAATTGAATTTCGGAGTAAATTCCTCAAAGTCGTCACTTCCCTTTAATATATAAATATCTGTCTGGAATGGATCTGTGTCATCTACAGATCTATAATGCCCATCAATATTTGACATGTCAATTCTTCCAAATTCGGTAAGCACCTCACCATGTTTAAGATGTAAGATAGTCCCTTCTGATCCTTTAACTTTTAGCCTTGTTGTTCCCGATATATTTCTGCCAAAATTATAAAACCAAGTATAATCATCTATTTTTTTTACTTCAACAGGTCTTAATTCATCGGTATATCGTATAGGGTGAAGAATTTGAGCTTTTATTTTTTTTGAAGGTGAGCTTCTAATTATAGTTCTTTTCCAGTCGGAATCATTATATCCTGGAGTAGACCAACCCTTGTTATCTAATCGGGCATCGTAATGCTCACCTGTGTATATACTATTAAAAACTAATGGTCCAAATGATGTTTTCCAATCTTCGCCTGTAACAATTGTTTCAACTGAACCATCTACATATGTAATTAAAAGATCCAAACAGAAAGCAGGTCTGTCTCTCCACGGTGCACGGTCGAAATACCATACAGCGATTGATTGATGATTATACCATCCGTTGCCGAGTAATACACCAACTGCATTATCTCCTGCTTGTATTAAATTTGAAATATCGTAAGAAACATATAGGTTGCGATGATCAAATCTGGTAAACATAGGATCCAGAATGTGATCACCAACTCTCTTCCCATTTATTGATAATTCATACAAACCTGCTTCAGCAATGTATACTCTTGCTGACCGGATAGGTTTTTCAACTTTGAATTCCTTTCTGAAATATGGAGCTCTTTTTTCATCTTTACTGTTTCCGGATAGCCCCTCTCCATCACTTATCCATGAGCCTTTCCAATCATTCTTACTCATCATTCCTGTTACGAAACAGGAATTCTCAGACCATTCAGACCACTGATCTCTATTATCTAAAACTCTTACACGCCAGTGATATCTGGAGAAAGAATTCAATTCAGGACCAGAGTAAATTGCAGGTATTGTTGAACTGTTTATAGTACCTGAGTTCCACACTATCTCTCTGTTTGAATTTCCATTCAAAACTATTAATTCTACTTTTATCTGATATGCTTTTTGGTATTTTCCATCTTCGTCTGATTTAAGTTTCCATGAAAACCGTGGTGTTTTTTCATCTAACCCAATTGGATTATCCATATATTCGCACTTAAGATCATAAATTGAGATGCCTGCATTGATGTTAAATGCATAAAAAATTATCAGGTAGATAATTAATTGAGTCTTCTTATACATTAGGTTAAATAATAGAGATTTTGAATTATATAAACTGGAAAATAATAATTAGTTCTGATTTAATAAAATGCTATTAATTATAATGGCAGGAGTTTAATCCTGCCATTATAATTTAAAATTTTAGTAACCAGGATTTTGTTCTAACAGATGATTTATATCTATTTCGCGTGTAGGAATTGCATAGATCATTCTGAAATCATCAATTATGAAACAACCATCATTGTTGGTGGCTTTAACCCAAGGATGAATTTCTTTGATTCTTTCCCCATGATCCGTCATTACCTGTTTAACAAAACCAGTGCGTTTCAGGTCACTCCATCTATGATTTTCAAAGGCTAATTCATGACGCATTTCATTAGCTACATCTTCTAATGTTACATTTCCAAGTGCCGATAAACCTGCTCTGGCACGAACTTCATTAATATAAGGCAATGCTTCTGAATTTTTTCCTTGTCTTACCAAATTTTCTGCTAATAGCAATAATGCCCCTGCATAACGATAAATTGGGAAGTTTTCATCTGCACGTAAGCTGTAAGTATAAGGTGGGTGGAAATATTTTTTCACCATATAGTAATATTCTTTTCCGGCGGGTTTTACATAACCTTTAGCATCAGCAATACGTTCGTAATAGAAGTTGTCACCTTCAATATGACCTTCAACAGATACTATAGAAGCGGGTAAACGTAAATCACCTTCTTCATATGAATCTACCATTTCTTGTGTTGGTACAACCCATCCGCCACTGGTGCCTGCATAGTTGGAGCCACCAACACCCATCATATCTATAAGGTTGCTAGTTTTTGGTGCAAGTCTCCATGCAAAAGTGCTATACTGAGATGTAGAACCATCCTCTGTAAATTGAGCTTCAAAAATAGATTCCGAATGATTCTTATTATTTGGATTGAATACATCTCCATAATTAGTGAGAAGCTTATAGTTCATTTGAGTAATAGCTTTCAGGTCAGTTTCTGCAGTAGTGTAATCAGGATTAGGTTTAGTCATATTTACATAAGCACGTAACATTCTTAATGCCCCCATTGTAGCTCTTCCTGAATTTTCACCTGGGAAGTTTGTAGGTATAGGCAGACCTATTTGAACAGCAGTATTTAAATCGCTAACTATCTGAGCATATGTTTCCTCAACACTTGATCTTGGCAAGAAAGCCTGATCTGCTGAAGTTACCTCATTTAAATTTAATGGTACACCACCCCAGTTTTTAACCAAATCAAAATAGTAGAAAGCACGTAAAAATAGAGCTTCAGCAGTTACTTTTGATTTTTCAGCCTCAGTTAGCTCAGATGATTCCAGCCTGTCTAGAATAGTGTTGACTCTAGCAATATTCTGATAATTGACAGTCCATCTATCTCTGATAGGACCAGTATTAGCTGAAACTTCATCATCAATAAACAAGCAAGGTTTTTCATATGCATTGTACGGACCTCTATCTCCATAATATATAGTATAGAAAGCATTGTCTGAACGCATTTCATCTAACCATAATCCGTAGTTAGCTATGCTTCGAACACCGGTATAGGCAGCATTTAATGCCTGGTCAAAATGTGTAGCAGTTTTATAGAAATTCGGAGATGTCACATTAGTCTCAGGATACAATTCCAGGAAAGAGTCTCCACACGCTTGAAAAAGTATCCCTATTATTATTATATAAAAGTATTTTTTCATAATTATTGATTTTTAGAATGTAACGTTTAAACCTAAAGTATAAACTCTTGATACAGGATAAGATGTATGGTCAACACCATAGAAAGAAAGACCTCCAGCTCCACCCTGACTTACTTCAGGATTCATACCAGGATACTTAGTGAATGTAAATAAGTTCTGACCTGTTGCATAAAGGCGTATAGATCTTATATAAGGATTCTTCTTCAAAGGTACAGTGTAACCTAATGTTATATTTTTCACCATAAGGTATGTTCCATCAAATACCCATCTGCTATTAGTAAAGCGGAATAACTCAGTTGTTCCGGTAAGAGTGCGAGGAATCTTTCCTTTACCAGGATTTTCTAAAGAACGCCAACGTTCAGCAACTTCTTTACGTACATTAAATACAGCATCAATATTTTCAGTCCATTCATATGTAGCATCAATAATATCATTGCCTACAGAACCTGACATAACTATACTAGCGTCAAAATTCTTATAGTTGAATGAGTTAGTCAAACCATATATGAAATCAGGATTTGGGTTACCAATATAAGTTTTATCATCAACAGTAATAACGCCATCGCCATTAACATCCTTCATTCTAACAGTACCAACTGCTGATGTAGAATGTTTTGGCTGAGAGTTAAACTCGGCTTCTGTCATATATACACCATCATAGACATAACCGAAGAACATTCCTAGTGGCATACCTACAGCAGTTCTGTTAAAGTCAACTTGGTTGTTATAACCGCCAATTGGAGTATCATTAGTACCTAATTTAATTGCTTTATTCCTTTCAAAAGAGATATTGAAGTCAGTAGACCATTTAAATTCCTTTACAAAGTTTTTGGTCTGCAAAGTAAATTCATGTCCCCAGAACTTGAATTGACCGATATTTGATTGAATATTACCGAAACCTGAAGAATAAGGTATGTCTATCTGATATAATAAGCCATCAGTATTTTTATTATAATAGTCATACATGAAGAATACACGGTCTTTATAAAGACTTAAATCAAATCCCAAGTCCCAAGAAGTTGTAGTTTCCCAAGTCAGATCATTATTCCCAATATTATTAAGCTGACGACCTGGGACAATAGATCCGTTCAATACATAGTTAGAGTTAACTACAGAAGCAATTGATGAATAGTCACCAATGTTGTTATTACCCACTTTACCGTAACTTGCACGTAGTTTCAAGAAGCTGATGTCTTTATACTTCTTCATGAATTCCTCTTCGGTCAATACCCAACCTGCAGAAACTGATGGGAAGTTAGCCCATCTTGCATTTGAACCGAATCTTGAGCTACCATCACTTCGGAATGACAAAGAAAGAATGTATTTGTCTTTATAGTCATAATTCAGACGAGAAAGTATTGAAGCCATACTCCATGCAGTTTTACTTCCACTTCCAACTTTAGTTTGTGCAGCATTGAAAAAGCCAATTTCATCACTTGGGTAATCAGATGCAGCAATATTAGATGAAATGCTCTGAGCTTTTTGAGCAGTATAACCAACTAATACATCAAGATTATGTGCATCAAGGAATGTTTTCTGATAGTTTAATGTGTTTTCAACCAGCCAGTTGCTGTAATTACTGGTAGAGTAAGATCCATATGCTGGATTTGGTGGTGCAGAAAACATTCCACCCGCAACATGTGAAGGAACCCAACTTTCTTGTCTTGAATTACCCATATCAGCATTAGCACTTAATCTATATTTTAAACCTTCTAAAAATTCTATTTCAGTATAAGCATTTACATAACCTGTAATTGTTTTCCTTGGATTCTGTCTGTCACGTAATACTAGATAGTAGTTAGCATTAGCAAACATACCTGGAGGTGAATAAGAAATTGGATATGTACCATCATCATTTTTATATTTCAATTGTGGATCCATTAGGAAAGCAGAACCGATAATATTTCTACCGTGTCCAATGCCACCCTGTACCTGACGATCCTGATAAGATCCTGCTAAGTTAACACCGAAAAGAATTTTATCAGAAGCTTTAAACTCATTATTTGAACGTACAGAAAAACGTTCTGCATAAGAGTTGATAACTGTACCTTCAGTATTGTTATAGTTCAAATTGACAGATGACTTTACAACATCAGTTCCTGTTTGTAGTCCTAAGTTGTAATTCTGTGAATGAGCAGTTCTTAATAAAACTTTGTACCAGTCAGTACCTTGTTTTACAGCCGATGGGTTTGCATACTGTTCAGGAACTGGTGTAGTTGACCCTTCGTATCTTTGCGCATCCTCATAGTATTCTTTTTTGAATTGAGCAAACTCTTGAGCATTCATAACATCAGGCATGCCTCTGTCAGATACACTTTCAATACCATAATGAGCACTAAACGCGATATTAGTCTTACCAGGCTTACCTTTTTTAGTAGTTACTAGGATAACACCGTTAGCTGCTCTTGAACCATAAAGTGTTGTAGAAGCAGCGTCTTTAAGAATAGAGATAGTTTCAATTTCATCCGGTGATAATGTTTCCAATCCTGAGCTAGTAGGGAAACCATCAATAACTATAAGCGGATTATTTCCTGCATTGATAGATGCTTGACCACGAATACGAATAGCCAAGTTAGCATTTGGTTCACCATTTGTATTCAAAATCTGAACCCCCGCAAACTTACCCTGCATTTTCTGAGTGATGTTAGAAACCGGCATATCAGCTACTTCATCGGTATTTATTCTACTCATCGCACCTGTTACAGATCTAGCTTTCTGTGTACCATATGCTACAACCACTACTTCATCAAGTATTTCTGTATCCTCTAATAAAGTAATATTAATTGTAGTCCTACCAGCAACTTCAACAATTTGAGTTCGCATACCTACATATGAAATCTCCAGTTTTGCGTTTTCAGGTACATTAGTTAGCATAAAGTTACCATTAATGTCAGTTACAGTCCCAATGTTTGTCCCGGGTATCTGAACTGTTACACCAATGAGAGACTCCCCTAGATTGTCAGTAACTTTACCGTTTATGGTTTTGTTCTGAGCAAAAAGACCGAGGGATAATGACCACAATATAGTAATCAAGATTCCTTTTGTTAGATTTAAAATTTTAACTTTCATCTCATTTTGTTAGTTTAGATTAATGAATATTCAGTATTTCACGTTAAAGAGTTAATTATATGTTTGGTACATGATTAAACAAGGGCTATATGTTTAGATAAATTATTTATAACTTTCCTTGTTGCGAAATTATATTAACGATTATACATTAAACTATAGGATTTGGGATTAAAACTATTAAAAATGATTTTTTTTGCTTCTAAAGCTTCAAATAATGCATTAGTTTTTTTCAAAGATGTTATATTTCAGATCATAAATAGTGGAAGAAGGTTATGCATATCCATATTATTAAATTTGTATTAAGGTACAACCTAATATATATGATATGGTAGTCGAAGTAAATTGTATTATGAAGGTTTATAATTTGATATATATATTATGCTATTTATTATCAATGTTTCTGAAGAGGATTTAACAAATATTTTCTAGTTTATAACCATACCAATCTACACAGTCCAAATCTTTTTTATTTAATCATCAATTTTAATTATCACCCCCTCAGGTGCTTCAATCTCACTTTCAATTTTCCCACCAGCCTGTTTTACATGTTTAACTTTGATAATACCCAATGGAGTAGGGAAGGATCCTTCAGCAAAATCCAGATCGCCAAGATTAGGTGA
>DATGMV010000402.1:0-3583 GCA_035307185.1 Fermentimonas sp.
CAACAAAAACACCAATATTGAATATGGTAACAACCCGGTAGAACAACTCTATAATATGGTTATCGATAGAGGTGAATATGAAAATGTTGCCGATGAAAATCCCGTAAGGTTAGAAATCATGAAGCTAATTCTTGAAAAAGAAAAAGCTAAGGGGATTAATTTGGATTTGTAAATTCAACAGAATGAATAGAAATAATCAAAATGGAGCTGTTCCTAAAGAGCAGATCCATTCTTTTTACCCTAAATACTTCAACACCTCATAAACCAAAAACGCCGGCCAAACAAGTGCTTTAATAAAACCAATTACACCCATCCAAAAACTCGTTGCGACAGAGATATAATAAATTGCCGCACCTATAATACCCAATCCATAGACTGCATCACCTGCCGAGCCACTTGATTTACTTCCCATAATTTTATCTTTTTTAAATTATTAATCGTAAAGGTATAAATATCTACAAAACATGTTCTGATTTTTGAGGAAAGATTTTGTTTCTTATTAACTTTAAGCCTATTATTTTGTTTAAATAAAAAACAAATACTCTCATATGAGAGTAGTAACTACTTTAATCTCACTCATTATTTCAGCACAACTAACTATGGCATTTACAGAAAGAGAATTAGAGATAATTCTCAATGGAGATAGCAATACAAGCTTCAGAATCCTCCTCACTACAGACCCAATTGACTCTTTTATACTTAAGATGCAGTCATACGAGCTTAGCAGAGACCAAGATTTCACATCCATAATATTCCAACATGAGTTAGATCATCTTAATGGTATCTTGTTTACGGATAAAATATGTGTACAAGAAGTTGATGAGACTGTTATAGAATGAACCAACTACTTGAAATAATAATCTTAAAAGATCTTCTCAATATAAATCACTATTTTTGCAGTAATGAATAATTACGACACATATATATTTGATTTCGACTATACTCTTGCAGATTCATCAAAGGGAATAATTTACTGTTTCAATCATGTTTTGGAGAAACATGGATTTAATAATATTAGCGAAGAAAGGATAAAGCGCACAATAGGAATGACACTGCAAAACTCCTTTAAAGTTCTGACAGGCGAAAATGATATGGATAAAATTTTTGCCTATGTGAAGGAATATGTAAAAACTGCTGATGGGTGTATGACTGATAATACCGTGCTTTTTCCAGAAACAACAGAAGTACTTGAAACCCTAAAAGAGAACGGGGTAAAACTGGGTATTGTATCAACAAAATATCGCTATCGCATAAAAGAGGTATTAGACAGAGAATTTGAGTGTAACCTCATTGATGTAATAGTGGGTGGTGAAGATGTTACAACGCACAAACCATCACCCGAAGGATTATTATTAGCAATAGATAAATTAAACTCCAATAAAAACAGATGTCTATATATTGGCGACAGCACAATAGATGCAGAGACAGCTCAAGCTGCAGGAGTAGATTTTTATGGAGTTTTAAACGGAGCAACCACTAGAGATGAACTAAGTAAATACCCCAATATTATGATTGCCAAAGATCTCAATAACCTACTGGCGATATGTAACCAAACAGTAAATATATAGTATGTGCTTCACTGTTTCATTTGAAGGCAAAGCAATAAAAGCGGTAAAAGAGCATTTGCAAACCTACCCGAAACTTGAGATGCGAGGAGAATTTAACAGCCTTTATTATTTAGTATCAGGATTCTCACATCCAAAGCTACCTGTTTTTAAAAACGATGCTGTTGAAATATGTGAATGGGGATTAATACCATCTTTTGCCAAAAGTGAAGAAAAAGCGAAAGAACTTGCCAATATGACCCTAAACGCAAGGAGTGATACAATACATCAAAAACCATCATTCAAGAACTCCATCAAAAAAAACAGATGCATACTCCCACTCGATGGCTTCTATGAGTGGCAGCACAACGGAAAACTTAAGCAACCTTATTACATATACCCATCAGACGAAACAGTATTTTACTTGGGTTGTATATACAACAACAATACATTCTCAATCATTACCACCGATGCCAACCCCCTAATGGCAAATATTCACAACACAAAGAAACGAATGCCGCTCATCCTACCAAAAAGCTCTATTGAAACATGGGTAGACCCAACTACAGACATTGCATTGGTAGACCAAATGATGCAGCCCTACTCTACTGAGTTAATGTCTGCTCATACAATAAGCACCGATGCCGGCAATCCAAAACTTAACAGAAATGTAGCGTGGATAAAGGATAAGGTTGATGTTGGTGGAACACTTTTCTGATAAATATATATTTATAATTAAAAAACTATGTGGAAAGATTTGATTTTAGTTGGAGCTGGAGGTGCATTTGGTAGTATGCTCAGATTCATCACTTCTCGTATGGTATCGCGCTTTGCAGAAGGTGAGTGGCTTTTTTTGGGAACATTTGCTGCAAATATTATCGGATGCCTTTTAATTGGAATATTCGCAGGTTGGATATTTGCACACCATCCCGAAAATCAATCATTCCGCTTACTGATGATTGTTGGTTTCTGTGGAGGTTACACAACATTTTCGACCTTTGCTTTTGAGAATATCCGGTTGATAGAAATGAATCAATGGGGCTTATTTGCTCTCTACACTACATTGAGCATTATTCTGGGACTATTATCAGTGTGGGGTGGAATAAAAATTGCAGCTTCATTACAACTCTGACTCATCGCCTTCATATTCCGTGTAACTAAACACATAATACCTCTTTTTAAATTAAAAATCACTCCAAATCTTATCAATTTCTTTCATTAATCTTGACGTTTGAGTAAGTGACCCAATTATTCTTTTATAATGTATAATATCATCATACTCAAGTTTGCTGCCTCTTCTGTCCTTTAGCCACTTCTGAGCAGGTTGATATCCACCAATAAAGAACTCCCAAGCTATTAGCGGAACACCATCAAAATATTGAATACTATTAATATGAACTTTGCCCTCAAAATAATCCAATTTATCCACAACATTATCTCCGTAACCTACAAAAGGATATTCCTTTATCAAACTATTTAATAGAGAACTTTCCATTAAATGTATCTGTCGTAATTCGCTCCCAAGTTTTACTAATTGCCAGAAAGTTTTTTTGTCTTTTGGATATGGTACTCGAGGAAAATCTATTTTCAGAAACTCTTTATACTTATCTCTGTAAGTAGGCGAATGCAGAGCTGCATAAATGTAATCAAGTATATCAATAGGTGCAAACACCTCTTTGTAATCATCCTGAAGCTCCTCGTTACTGTTGGCAAAACAAACATTCCCGACCGTTTTCTCTTCCACAAATTGCATTTGAAGTTTCTCTTCAAATTCAGATACTATTTCCATCTTTAGATTGGGAGTTCTTGGGTGGTGTTCATACAATTTTCCAAGTTCTTTATCATTCGAATATAAATAAAGAGGAAAGACTGAAGTAATTTCACTTGTTCTATTAGAAACATAAGAGCTTTCAATTATCTTATCTGTAATAAAAGCATGCACATAATTATTGCCGGATTTAAATTGTTTACAAAGCGATAATCCTAAATTTTGACCATGTAGAAAATGTTGCATTACCTCTATTCTACTTCTTTCAACC
>DATGMV010000403.1:0-12098 GCA_035307185.1 Fermentimonas sp.
TGATAAAGGATATGGATATTATCTTCCTTAGTGCATTAGTGCCCGGAAAGGTTGCACCAATACTTATTACCGAGGATATGGTTAGAGAGATGAAGAACGGGTCTGTTATTGTTGATGTTTCTATCGATCAGGGTGGAAATTGTGAGATAACACCCCCCGGTGCTAAGGAGGTGAAGCATAACGTGACTATTAGTGGGATTAAAAATATACCGGGACTGATTCCGACAAGTTCAACATGGATGTTTGCTAATAATGTTTATAATTTGGCAAATTATCTGCTTAAGGATGGTAAGATTGAGCTGGATATGGAGGATGATATTGTTAAATCGATTTTGGTTACTCACAATAGCGAGATTGTGCATGAAGGGGCACGTGAGGCAATGGGAATTTAATTTGTTGTAGATATGAATCCGATTATTTTAGTTTTGGTTTTTATTGTAGCTTCTGTTGTGGGCTATTTTATTATAAAGAATGTGCCGAGCCTTTTGCATACTCCTCTTATGTCGGGGATGAATGCTTTGTCGGGGATTACAATTTTGGGTGCGTTAGCAGCAACCGGTTTAGTTTTCTTTTCCGATAATAATTTGCATTTTATTGTAGGGGAGGTTATAGGTGGTTTAGCTGTGATTGCTGCTACAGTTAATGTGGTGGGTGGTTTTGGCGTTACTCACCGTATGCTTAAGATGTTTGATAAGAAGAAAAAAAGATCTGAATCATGACTGAATCATTGTATTATATATTTTGTGGAGTTTTGTCTGTTACGGTTATGGTTGGGATTTCGCTTATGAGCAAGGTGAAAACTGCTGTGGCAGGTAATCTGATTAGTGCTGCAAGTGTTTTGCTGGGTATAATTGTTACGCTTTATTATAAGGAGGTTTATTCGGCCTGGAGCATTTTCGTTTTTATGTTTATAGGTGTGCTTATTGGAAGTTTGCTTGCAAGAGAGGTTAGAATGATTCAGATGCCTCAATTGGTTGCTCTTTTGAATGGGGTAGGCGGATTTGCTTCTGCTTTGGTAGGGATTCTTTCGTTGTTGGGGATAGGTGCAGTTATTAATAAATATCCTGTTTTTGTTGATGTTACTTCTGTTCTTGCAATAGTTATTGGTACTGTGACTGTTTTTGGTAGTGTTGTGGCTGCTGCAAAGTTGCATAAGGTTTTGCCCCAGAAGCCTGTTATTTGGAGAAGGCATTCGATTATTCTGAACAGTTTGATTGTTATTCTTATTGGTGTGCTTGTTATTACTCTGTTTTCTGATAAGAGTTCTATTACAATTGCAATTATTTTGATATTCGGAATTGTTGCAAGCTCGATTTTTGGTTACGCTTTTGCAATTAGGGTAGGTGGTGCGGATATGCCAATTACGATTTCGCTCTTAAACTCACTTAGCGGTGTGGCAGGGGCAATTGCAGGTATGGCGGTTAACGATCTGCTTTTAGTGTCGGTAGGTGGTATAGTGGGGGCGTCGGGGCTTTTTCTGACTCAGATTATGTGCAAGGCCATGAACAGGAGTTTATATGATATTTTGCTTGGCAAAACGTCTACTTCAGCTAAAACAATTACATCTATTAGTTCGGAAAATAATAATACAGAGAATATTAGTTCAGAGATTTTTAATTTAGATTCGGCAAGGTCGGTTATCATTGTTCCCGGTTATGGTATGGCATTGGCACAGGCTCAGCATTTGGTTAAACAGCTTGCAGAGAAGTTTGAAGCTAACGGTGCTGTTGTGAAGTTTGCTATACACCCCGTTGCAGGCAGGATGCCGGGGCATATGAATGTGCTTTTGGCTGAGGCAGATGTTGAGTACGATAAGTTGTATGAGATGGATGCTATTAATGATGAGTTTGCGGAGACGGATGTTGTAGTTGTGATTGGTGCCAACGATGTTATAAATCCTGCGGCTCGCGATGCTAAGGATACTCCTATATATGGTATGCCGGTGTTGAATGTGGACCAGGCAAAAGAGGTGTTTATTTGTAATTTCGACTTGCAACCGGGGTATGCAGGTGTAGATAATCCGTTGTATAATAGATCTGAAGGGGTGCATATGTTGCCGGGTGATGCTAAGGATTCACTTAACATATTATTAAATAGATTAAATTTATAGCTTATTGAATTAAAGAAATATTTCGATAATATAGGTGTATTCTTTTTGCAGTATGAATTTATTTATTTTTCTTTGTTTTAATCATTTTAATGTTTTAACAAGTCATAGTTTTCAGCTTAAATTAAACTAAATTAAAATCTCTTTTAATATCAATTCAAAATGGAAAATTTAAAAAAAGAGGGTGAAATTCAAATTGAATTAAGTGATGAAATTGCACAGGGTACATACTCAAACCTGGCAGTTATTTCACATTCATCTTCAGAGTTTGTTATAGATTTTATTCGTATTGTTCCGGGTTTAACTAAAGCAAAGGTTAAGTCGAGAATCATTCTCACCCCTGAGCATGCAAAACGTCTGTTAGACGCACTGAACGATAATATAGATAAGTTTGAACAACATAACGGTAAAATACGTTCGCAAAGTAATCCCGGCTTTTTACCTCCAATAGGTGGAATGGGGCAGGCGTAATGTAATTAATAATATTTTCATATGGATATTCTTTTAAATGCAGCAACAGTAAACTGGGCCAGAGGACAGTTCGCACTAACTGCGATGTATCACTGGATTTTTATTCCGCTGACAATTGGACTGGCTCTCATTATGGCAATCATGGAAAGTATTTACGTGAGAACCGGTGATGAGAAGTGGAGAAATGTTACCAAATTCTGGCAAAAGATTTTCGGGATAAACTTTGCAATTGGTATTGCAACAGGTATAATTCTGGAGTTTCAGTTTGGTACCAATTGGTCTAACTACAGCTGGTTTGTAGGTGATATTTTTGGTGCTCCTTTGGCTATTGAAGGTATTCTTGCCTTTTTTCTTGAAGCTACCTTTGTTACTATTATGTTTTTTGGTTGGAACAGGGTTTCGAGAGGGGTGCACTTACTGTCTACATGGATGGTGTTTTTAGGTACTGTTTTATCGGCACTCTGGATTTTGATTGCTAATGCATGGATGCAATATCCGGTAGGTATGGAGTTCAATCCGGATACGGTAAGAAATGAGATGGTGGATTTTTGGGCTGTTGCTCTTTCGCCGGTGGCAATTAATAAATTCCTTCATACGGTTTTTGCCTGTTTTGCTGTTGCTTCTTCTTTTGTGGTAGGAGTCTCGAGCTGGTATTTGCTAAAAAAACGTCATGTTGATTTTTCTCTTAAGAGTATTAAAATTGCTTCTATTGTAGGGATCATAACTTTTGTGATGCTTGCCTATACAGGCGATGGATCGGCTTATCAGGTGTCGCAAAAGCAACCGATGAAGCTTGCTGCTATGGAAGGGTTGTATGAAGGTAAGGAAGGGGCCGGACTTGTTGCAGCAGGGGTGCTTAATCCCGCTAAGAAGGAGTATAACGATGAGGTTGATCCTTACATTTTTAAGATTGAGATACCTAAGTTGCTTTCGCTTCTTGGTTATAGAGATTTTAATGCTTTTGTTCCGGGTATAAAGGATATTATTGAAGGTGGTTATACGTTGCCCGACGGCACAACTGCTCTTTCTTTTGAGGAGAAACAGGCGAGAGGTAAGCTTGCAATTGAGGCACTTGCCAATTATCAGGCTACAAAACAGAAGGAAAAAGAGGCTGCACTGGCTGGTAATAATGAATCGGCACAAGCATTGTCAGCAGAAGCATCGGGTTACGAAAATATTCTTAGAGATAATTATTCTCATTTTGGTTACGGTCATCTTGATGTAGCTGAAGATATTATTCCTCATGTACCTATTACTTTCTACACTTTTCACTTGATGGTTATGATAGGTATGTATTTTATACTTTTCTTTATGTTGGTTATTTATTTCCAATATAAAAATAGATTGCACAAGATGAAGTGGTTACTGTATGTGTCTCTTTGGAGTATACCACTTACATATATTTCGGGACAGGCCGGTTGGATTGTGTCTGAAATGGGTAGACAGCCATGGACCATTCAGGATATTCTTCCGGTAAATGCAGCGGTGTCGGGTGTGTCGGCAGGACACATTATTACTACCTTTTTTATATTTGCTGCAATTTTTACAGCACTGCTACTTGCTGAGATAACAATTATGGTTAAACAGATTAAGAAGGGACCTGAGCCACTTGATTTAGATGTTGAACTGAAAAAAGATTAATGGTATGATTACTTACGAATTTTTACAACAATATTGGTGGATTATAATGTCTCTCTTAGGAGGTTTGTTAGTATTCCTAATGTTTGTTCAGGGTGGACAGTCGATGCTGGCTTCACTCTCTCGTGAAGAGAGCGAAAAGAGGTTGCTTGTGAATGCATTAGGACGTAAATGGGAGTATACTTTTACTACTTTGGTGGTTTTTGGTGGTGCATTTTTTGCTGCATTTCCGCTTTTCTATTCAACAAGTTTTGGCGGCGCATACTGGGCATGGATGATTATGCTTTTTAGCTTTGTTATGCAGGCCGTTTCTTATGAGTTTCAATCTAAACCGGGTAATATTTTCGGTGCTAAAACATATAGGGTATTTTTATTTCTTAATGGTTTAATTGGTACTTTTCTGCTTGGTGTTGTGGTTGCAAGCTTCTTTACAGGCTCGGAGTTTACTGTAGGAAAGGCAAATATTGCTGCATTAGGCACAGGAAGCAATGTTATAAGTCAGTGGCAAAGTCCGCTTCTTGGTCTTGAACTTTTAGGTAACGTTAGAAATATAGCTTTAGGTTTAGCGGTGTTGTTTTTATCGAGAACTCTTGCAAGCTTATACTTTGTTAACAGGCTTGATCATGAGGTGCTTGAAAAGAGATCGCGTAAGTTTGTATTATATAACGGTGCTCCGTTTGTGGTTTTCTTTTTGATATTTGTTATCTGGACTTTATTTGCCGATGGGTATGCAGTGGATGGGGCTACAGATGCTGTTTATATGGAGAAGATGAAGTATTTGAACAATTTTATTGATATGCCATTGGTTGGAGTGCTATTTTTGTTGGGCGTTGTTGCTGTGTTATATGGTATTGTAAAGAGTGTTATGGACAATAAGTTTCAGAAGGGTATTTGGTTTACAGGTGCCGGAACTGTTGTTACTGTGATGATGCTTCTTATAAATGTTGGTTTTAATAATACTGCTTATTATCCTTCTTCTTATGATTTGCAAAGCTCACTTACGATATATAATTCTTCTTCGAGCCACTTTACACTCTCGGTAATGGCCATAGTGTCTCTTTTAGTTCCTGTGGTGATTGGCTATATAATATATGCATGGGGAGCAATGGAAAAGAAGAGGTTAGGTATAGAAGATGTTAAAGATGATGGTCACGTTTATTAAGCGCCTTAATTAATATTTCGTTTATATTTCTTTCAATCCCGATTTAAAGTGTAAATTTGTACTTCTGTTTTTAATATTTTTCTCTATGGAGAAGCCGATTGGAAGATTAATTTTTATGCTGCTGTTGTTGGTATTTGTTGTTTTAACATCATGCAATAATGGCGGGAGAAGTAAGTTTAGAGCTGAGAATAATATCGACTTTGATACGATAAGAACGGAAGAGCGTTTTTATCTCGAGGGGGATACACGGAACCCTTATTGTGATATAAAAGTAGATTTTATTTATCCTGTAAGCAGTTCGGAAGGCGACTTGCAAATGTTGCAACAGTTGTTTGTGAGGAGTATGTTTGGTTATGCATTTGAGAATTTTGAGCCAAGTGCTGCTGTGGAGGCATATGTGAATAATTACGTGGAGAATTACTCTCAGGATGCCGGTACTTACAAAGAAACTGTTAGCGATATGAAAGAGCTGAATGATATGATTCCGGGCATGGATATACAAGATAGCGAGCATATCATGAGCGATACTTTTTATTCATACTACGAGAGCTTGTCGGATTCAATTACTTTTAATCAGTATGATGTAATTTCTTATCAGGTTAAGCAGTCGAACAGTAAAGGTGAACCAAATTCATATTTTGTTTCATATAATAATTATGCAATTAATTTAAAAAGTGGAAGTCAGTTAACCGAAGCAGATATTTTTGTAACAGGATATGACAACGTTTTACAAGGACTGATAATTGATTCTTTAATGAAGCAAAATGATGTTGAAAGTATTGAAGAACTTGAGGATTTAGGCTTTTTTGGAATTAAAGAGATTGTTCCGAATAATAATTTCCTGATTAATGATGAAGGGATAACTTATACTTTTAATAAGGGTGAGTATTCGGCATATCAACTGAATGCTCCCGAGGTGTTTATTCCTTTTATTGCTATCAAACAGCTTATTAGAGAAAATTCAATTGTTGGTAAACTGGCAAATTTATAGTGAAGATAGTACAAAAATATTTTCGGAATTTAACCGAATTACAGATTAATCAATTAGAACAGTTATATGATCTATATACCAACTGGAATGACAAAATTAATGTTATTTCCAGAAAGGATGTAGATAATTTATATACTCATCATGTGTTGCATTCTTTGTCTATTGCGAAGTATATAAATTTTACTCCGGGTACGATGGTTATGGATGTTGGAACAGGAGGGGGGTTCCCGGGAATTCCACTTGCCATATTTTTTCCGGAGGTTAAGTTCTTGTTGTTAGATAGTATAGGGAAAAAAATAAAGGTAGCTGGCGATATAGCAGAATCGGTGGGTTTGAATAATGTGGAAGTTATTCATTCTCGGGTTGAGAATGAGAAGAGGAAGTTTCATTTTATTGTGAGTAGAGCCGTTATGCCATTGCCCGATCTTGTGAATAGGACAAGAAAAAATATTTCTTCGGAGCAGATTAATGCAATGCCTAACGGCATAATTTGTTTGAAGGGTGGCGATCTGTCAGCAGAAACAGAGCCTTTTAAAAAAGTTGTTGATGTGATTGCTCTTTCGAGTTATTTCTCTGAGGAGTTTTTTGAGACAAAAAAACTTGTCTACTTACCGGTAAAATAAATTGAAGATGATTATAAAAACTTTTGAATTTAATCCATTAGGCGTAAACAGCTATGTGTTGTCTGATGAGACTGGCGAATGCGTTATTATTGATGCAGCTTGTTATTATCCCGATGAGAAAGCTCTGCTGATTAATTATATTCTTGATAATGAGTTAGTAGTAAAGCATATATTAAATACACATTTACATTTTGATCATATTTTTGGTGCAAATGCTCTTTCTAAATATTTTGATTTGCCGCTTTCTTCGCACGCCGGTGATGAAGTTCTTTTGAATAATATAAAGGGGCAGATGAAGTTGTTTGGTATTCCGGATAACGATGAGGAGTATCAAATTGAAATAGGTAATGTGTTAAATGAGGGCGATATAATATCATTCGGAAATCAGGCTATGAGGGTTTTTCATATTCCGGGTCATTCTCCCGGTAGTGTTGTATTTTACAGTGAAGCGTCGAATTCAGTTTTTGTGGGCGATGTGCTTTTCAGAGGCAGTATAGGTAGAACCGACTTGGCAGGCGGTAATTTTGAAGAGCTTATCGAGGGTATCCGTTCTAAGCTTTTTATTATGCCCGATGAGACAAAGGTTTATCCGGGTCATGGTCCTGCAACAACAATTGGATACGAGAAGAAAAATAATCCTTTTGTGGGATTGGGTTGATTTATTGAAGTAGATAAATATTATAAACAGGTAAATATAAAGTTCATTATGATTGAAATGGAACAATTTAAGAGTCGACATATAGGCATTAATGAATCTGATAAGCAGAAAATGCTTGAATCAATCGGACTTAATACTATGGAAGAATTGATTAGTCAAACGATACCTTCGAATATTCGTTTAACTAAACAGCTTTCTTTGCCAAAAGCACTGTCTGAACATGAGTACTCTAAAGTTATTGCGGATATTGCTTCTAAAAATGAAGTTTTTGCATCTTATATAGGTATGGGCTGGTATGATACTATTACACCGGCTGCCGTTTACAGAAATGTTTTTGAGAATCCTGTATGGTATACTTCATACACTCCTTATCAGGCCGAAATATCACAGGGTAGGTTAGAGGCATTGCTGAATTTTCAAACTATTGTAAGCGATCTTACTGCACTTCCACTTGCTAACAGTTCGTTGCTTGATGAAGCTACAGCAGCAGCTGAAGCTGCAACTATGATGTATGGATTGAGAAGCAGAGATCAGGTAAAGAGTGGTGTTGAGGTGCTTTTTGTGGATGAGAATATTTTTCCTCAAACTTTGTCTGTACTGAAGACACGCATGAATTATGCCGGTATAGAAATGGAAGTGGGGGATTATAAAGATGTTTCTTTTGAAAAAGGATATTTTGGTGCTATTCTTCAATATCCTAACGGTGATGGGAGTGTTGAAGATTATCGCGATTTCGTAGAAAAAGCTCATGAAGCAGGATGTAAGGTTGCAGTAGCAACAGATTTGATGGCTTTAACACTTCTTACTCCTCCCGGTGAATGGGGTGCCGATATTGCATTTGGCAGCAGTCAGCGTTTTGGAGTTCCAATGTTTTTTGGTGGTCCTTCTGCAGCATTTTTTGCTACTAAAGATGAGTATAAACGATTTATGCCGGGACGTATTATTGGAATTTCTAAAGATGCATATGGTAAGGAGGCTTATAGGATGGCTCTCCAAACGAGGGAACAGCATATAAAACGAGAGAAGGCAACTTCGAATATTTGTACTGCTCAGGCTCTTTTGGCAACTATGGCGTCGTTTTATGGCGTTTATCATGGTCCGGAAGGTTTAAAAAATATTGCTCGTAGAATTCATAATATTGCTTCTTATGTAAATGAAGAGCTTAAGGATATGGGCTTTAAGCAGCTAAACGATAGTTTCTTTGATACGCTGAAGTTTAAATTGCCGAGTGGTATATCAACTAAGGATGTGAGAGAGAATGCAGAGATGAGATCTATTAATCTGCGTTATTTTGAGAGTGGAGAAATTGGTATAAGTATTGATGAGACTACAAATCAGCATCGCTTGCATGAGTTGATGGCTGTTTTTGCTATGACAGCAGGCAGCTCAAAGGATTTTTTGGTTGAAGATGTGCCAAATAAGATAACTATTAATGAACATCAGCAAAGAAAGTCGGGTTTTATGACTCATCCAACTTTTAATAGTTATCACACAGAGACTGAGCTTATGCGTTATATTAAACGCTTAGAACGTAAGGATATTTCTCTTGCTCATTCTATGATTTCGCTCGGCTCATGTACTATGAAATTAAATGCTGCATCGGAGTTGCTGCCTCTGGGTATGGAGAGTTTGCAACGTATGCATCCATATGCTCCTTTGGAACAGACCGAAGGTTACATGCAAATTATTGAAGAGCTTGAAGAGATGCTTGCTGAGATTACCGGGTTTAAAGCTACTAGCTTGCAACCCAATTCGGGAGCAAATGGTGAGTATACAGGTTTAATTACTATTGCAAGTTATCTCAAAAGCAAGGATCAGGGGCATCGTAATGTTGTGCTGATTCCTGCTTCGGCGCATGGCACAAATCCCGCAAGTGCGGTTCAGGCAGGTTTTAGTACCGTAACAGTTGCTACTGATGCTAAGGGTAATGTGGATATGGATGACCTTAGAGGTAAGGTTGAGCAGTATAAGGATGATTTGGCAGCTTTTATGATTACCTATCCGTCTACTCATGGTATTTTTGAAGCAGGTATTGTTGAAATGTGTAATTTAATACATGAAGCCGGCGGACAAGTTTATATGGATGGTGCAAATATGAATGCACAGGTAGGATTTACCAATCCCGGTAAGATTGGTGCCGATGTGTGTCACCTCAATTTGCATAAAACTTTTGCCATACCACATGGTGGTGGGGGTCCAGGTGTTGGTCCGATTTGTGTTGCCGATCATTTGGTGCCATTTCTTCCGGGACATCCTGTTTCATTAGCAAACGATAAAAACACAGTAGCGGCTGCTGCATACGGTAGTGCGGGTGTGCTTGAAATAACTTACGCTTATATTCGTATGATGGGGGCAGACGGACTAAGAGAGGCTACAGAAGCAGCTATTCTGAATGCAAATTATCTTGCTGAGAAACTTGATGATTCATACGGCATTCTATATAGAGGTGCAGAAGGAAGAGTGGGGCATGAGCTAATTATTGATTGCAGAGGGTTGAAGGATGTGTCGGGTATTACGGAAACGGATATTGCCAAAAGGCTTATCGATTACGGTTACCACGCTCCTACATTATCATTCCCCGTTCATGGTACTTTAATGATTGAGCCAACCGAAAGTGAAAGTCTTGATGAATTGGATAGGTTTGTGGAGACAATGATAGAGATACATGAGGAAATTATTGAGGTTTCGAGAGGTGAGTATACGCTGGAAGATAATGTTCTTGTGAATGCTCCACACCCAGAGTATGAGGTTGTGGCAGACGAGTGGAAGCATAGTTACCCGCGTAGCAAAGCGGTTTACCCTCTTGAATTTGTGAAAAATAATAAGTTTTGGGTGAACGTTGCACGTGTTGATAATGCGTATGGCGACAGAAATTTAGTTTCTGCGCTGAAGTAATTAATAAAGTTCCGGAATTTCTCCCTTCTCAAATATTACCATTGGGGAGTTAATTACATCACGTTTAAATGAGTTGATAATACTCTGGTTTACTTCTGTAAAAAGTACTTTCACACGGTTTTCCATAACATCAGGGTATGCTCCTGCAAAATGGGATAGAACTACGTGATCGTCGGGGATTGAGTTGTTTATTAGAAATTCATCTATACTGTCCATTACTCTAAGCATTTGTCTGTAAGAGTATTGCACGGTTTCAGTTTTAAAATTATCGGTTTCAAGAGCTTCTATTAGGAGCTCTTGAACTTTTTGACTATTATTGGTTAGGGCAATTACAAAATTTCCGTTATTATCGATAAAGGACCCTCCATAATAGTCGGGGTACAAATCGGGGTCTGACTCTCTCTCCATCCAATCTTTGCCGAATGAGTTCATCAATTTATCGTACATTTCCAAGGAAAGTTTGTTATTTGCAGCAATAGTGTTTGTTTCTTCTGTATTGTCATTTTCAGAGTCTTTGTTGTTTTCTCTGTTTTGCTGATTGCATGAGATTAAACTTATTATTAAAATAAGTGTATAGATGTAGTTGACCGACTTTATCATATGATTTAAATTTAGAATAGTGCTATAACAGTTTTGAAAAATATTTTGTTTATTAGCTTTATTTAATCCGTTTTGGTGCTAAGGTAAGTAGTTTTGTGTATTTTTGCTATAGTTAAACAGGAAAAATATTTTTTTGATGATTCGCAGGTATAATTTGCTTACTGTGTTGGTGTTTGCTTTAGTACTTTTTATCTCCGGTTGTGATACCGAAGATCCTATAGATAGTGCTGCAAGGATTCGTATTAAACTTACTGATGCCGGTTCTTTCGTGATTAAGGAGATGCATATTGAGTTAACTGAATTGGCTCTTTATACTACCGATTCTACCGACGCAGCCGGTGAGTGGGTTTCACTTGAATATACAGGTGGAAAGTATAATCTGTTGAAACTTATGAATGGAAAAACTGTTCAGCTTGTGGATCAGTATTTTCCTTCGTATAATAATATTGAGAAGATTAGGCTTAGGTTTGGGAACGAAAACAGAATTATGACGGTTACAGATAGTATTATACCTCTGCAACTGTCACCTAATATTATTGATGGTGTGGAGATTGATGTGAATAATATTGAACTGATGCCTCATGTGATTTCTTATATTATTGTTGATATTAATGCAGCATTTTCGATTAACGAGTTGAACGGAAATTGGTTTTTAGATCCTTCGGCACGTGCTTTTCCAGAGAATTGGGGTGGTTCAATATCGGGTTATGTTGCACCATTAGAAGCGAGTCCTACAGTTGCAATAGCACAAAACGATAAGGTTTATTTTACACTCCCCGAGAGTGATGGTATGTTTAATTTTATCGGTTTAGAAGAGGGGGCTTGGGAGGTACATCTTATGGCTCACCCCGAAAGTATTTATGCAGATACTGTAATTGTTATTGATACTCTTGATTTAGGGGAGAAGAAGGTGCTTACTCCTAAACCTATTAGACTACCATTTAAACCAACCG
>DATGMV010000404.1:0-7080 GCA_035307185.1 Fermentimonas sp.
TCATCGGGAACATAAACCCCCGCCTCGCCTTGAATGGGCTCCACAAGGAATCCTGCTATCTTATCACCTTTCTCTTCAAGAAGAGTTGAAAGAGAGTCGATGTCATTGTATGGGATTATCTCTATACCAGGGGTATACGGACCATAATCTGCACGTGCATCGGGGTCTGTAGAAATTGAAACTATAGTTATTGTTCTACCGTGAAAATTTCCTTCGCACGCAACAATTATAGCCTCATTCTCAGGTATGCCTTTCTTGGTGTAGCCCCACTTGCGGGCAAGCTTCAATGCCGTTTCAACACCTTCTGCTCCGGTGTTCATTGGTAGTACTTTGTCGTAACCAAAGTAATTGTGAATAAACTCTTCATATGGTCCTAATGAGTCGTTATAAAATGCACGTGATGTAAGACACAGTGTTTCTGCCTGCTTCTTAAGTGCATTCACAATCTTTGGATGGCAATGCCCTTGATTTACTGCAGAATATGCCGAAAGGAAATCAAAATATTTTTTTTCATCCACATCCCATACATAGCAACCTTCTCCTTTAGTCAATACAACAGGAAGCGGGTGGTAGTTATGGGCACCAAATTTATCCTCCTGATCAATATACTGTTTTGCTTTTACTGAGACTGTCATAATACTATGTTTTCAATATCATTGATTTAATTTTCTGCATTTATCTGCAAAATTGTAAAGAATTTTTTATAAAGCATTTTAAATACCTGTTTTTAATTCAATTCAATATTTCGGAACTCTATTGACTTGCCCTCGCTCTGAAGACCTATATGCCCTTCCATAACTTCACTTGTAGCTGCGTTTTGCAGTATATCGTTGATATAGACGGTGATATTGCCCTGATTTACAATAATTTTTACTTTATTCCATTCGCCAACAGGCTTTTCGCTTGTCTGATTTTTTTTCTCTATTACAGGGAATTTGGGTCTTTCAGTAACCCCTTCAGGCAATACATACTCATTTAATTCAGCACCATTTAGAAGAACAAAATCTCCTGCACGTTCGGCTTTCAGCTGGCATTCTATACCCCTCGGGAAAGGATTTGCGGGATCCTCAATCAAGACAAACACTCCGCTATTGCTTGCTTCTCCTACCCAACGATACTCAAGTTCAAGCGTATAATCGCTGTACTTCTCTTTTGTGTACATATAGCCAAGAGGTTCTCCTTTAATTGTAATTACTCCATCTTCAACATAGTACACCTCATCTGCAGGCACAGTATTGTTTTCTACAACGAACTCCCAGTTCGATAAATCTTTACCATTAAAAATTTCACCTGATTGCTGATTACAGCTGTTAAATATAAATACGGAAAGAAGAAATAATGTAGTTAAACTTGTTTTACTCATTCGATTAAAAATATTTATGTGTATTTACAAAAATAAACTATTTATCTGAAACTAAGAAACAGATTTTAATACTAATTTAATGCGATATATTCCCTTATCCTCTTCTTGCTTTGCCGCTATCATTGCCAAAGATTAGTTATACATAGGTTATAGATAGCTTGATAAAGTATAAGCTATGTATATGCTATGATTAAGTAATGCATAGAGATGCTTATGTCTTTGCGTATTGTAGCAATTAATAGAAATGTAAAGTTTTAACACAGTCAAATATTGGGATATGTGGTTGAAATGCATAATTTTGTAGTATATATGAGTAAAGCACATTTTCTTTGGGTTGATGATGAAATAGACCTATTAAAACCTTACATTCTTTTTCTTGCAGAGAAAGGGTACAAAACTATGTGTGCAGGAAATGGTCATGACGCAATTGACATATGTAGAACAAACAAATTTGATATTGTATTTATTGATGAGCATATGCCCGGACTTTCAGGTCTTGAAACATTGGTAGAGCTTAAAAAAGATTCTCCGGATATGCCTATTGTTATGATCACCAAAAGTGAAGATGAAGGGATTATGAATCAGGCAATTGGTAGAAATATTAGCGATTATCTAATAAAGCCCGTTAACCCAAATCAGGTGCTCTTAACTATAAAAAAGATTCTCGAAAAGAAGATTCTTGTTAATGATGTAGTGATATCAAACTATAGTCATGAGTATTTAAACCTTTATGATGTAATTACTAACTGCAACAGTTTAAGCGACTGGAAAAATGTTTATAAGAAGCTAGTCCGTCGTGAGTTAGAGTTGGAGCAAGGTGATGAGACTCTAAAGGGTATGATTGAAGCCCAGAAGGATGAAGCCAACAACTATTTTGCAAAATTCGTGAGAAAGAATTACAAAGTATGGCTTGATAATAGTCTTAGCGGTTATGATCAGATGGTTTTGAGCAATAATCTGTTTGAGAAAACTGTTTTTCCAATAATTGACAGAGGCAAAAAACTTTATTTTATACTTATAGATAATTTTCGTTTAGATCAGTGGGAGGTTGCTAAGGATGTTGTTTGCGAGCACTTTGAGTTGGAGGAAGATATGTATTTAAGTATTTTGCCAACAGCTACTCCGTATTCACGCAATAGTATATTTTCCGGTTTATTGCCAATTGAAATTTCTCGGAAGTTTCCAGATTTATGGATAAACGAATCGGAAAGTGAAGGAAAAAATGAAAGTGAAAAGCAATTTATAGAGTCGCTCTTGTTAAGAACAGGTAGGAATGACTCTTTTTCATATCATAAAATAAATACAAAAGGAGATGCTGAAAATCTCATCGCCAGGTTTAATGAAATAGATAAGAATTCTCTCAATGTAATGGTTTTCAATTTTATAGATATGCTTTCACACTCCGGTACAGACTCAAAGATTATACGTGAGCTGGCTCCTGACGATGCAGCCTACAGATCCCTAACGAAGACTTGGTTAATGTATTCTCCTTTTAAGAGCTTATTGAAAAAAATTGCAGAAAGTGGGAGTAAAATTATCTTGACATCAGATCATGGGTCAATTAGAGTTAAGAAAGGGGTAAAGGTTATTGGTGACAGTGAGACAAATAATAATTTGCGCTATAAATTGGGTAAAAGTCTTGCATATGATCCGAAATCGGTTTTTGAAATTATTCATCCAATAAACTATGGACTCCCTGCTCCAAATATCAGTACAAGATATATATTTGCACAAAACAGAGATTTTTTTCTATATCCTAATAGTTACAACCATTTTTTGAATATTTTTGAGAATAGTTTCCAGCATGGGGGGATATCAATGGAAGAAATGATGATTCCATTGGTTACATTATGTCCAAAAAAGAATAAAATAATTTATGCAGATAATAATAGAAAATAAAAATAGCGTAAAGTCGGCAGCCAAAGAGTTTGTTAAATTAATGGGCGACGACAAGATATTTGCATTTCATGGAGCTATGGGTGCCGGGAAAACCACATTCATAAAAGCTGTATGCGAAGAACTTGGTGTAAAAGAAACAATAACCAGTCCCACATTTGCCATAATTAATGAGTATAAGGATAGGGAAGGATCTTCCATTTATCACTTCGATTTTTATAGGATAAATAAGCTTGAAGAGGTGTTCGACTTTGGTTATGAAGACTATTTCTACAGTGGCAATTTATGTTTTATAGAGTGGCCCGAAATTGTAAATTCTATACTTCCTGAAAATAGTGTAATAGTATCGATAGAGGAGCAGGAAAATGGAATAAGGATACTGGAATTAAACGAAAAGTGATAATCTGACTCTTACTGTATATAAGCACATTCAAAAAAAATAAAATGAAACATTTTTTTACGACACTTATAATATTATTATTTTCGCTTAATTCATTCTCTCAGGTAGATACTGATCGTGTGATGATAATTGGTAAGAATGCTCTTTATTTTGAGGATTACGTGCTTGCTATACAGTATTTTAATCAGGTTATCTCTGCAAAGCCATACCTCGCAGAACCTTATTATTTCAGGGCTGTTTCAAAATTCATGTTAGATGACTTTAAGGGTGCGGAGGAGGATGCAACAGATTGTCTTAATCGTAATCCATATTATACTGCTGCATATCAGCTAAGGGGTGCTGCAAGACAGAATCAGGAGAAATATGAATTGGCAGCCACTGACTATATGCGAAGTCTCGATTTTTATCCCGAAGATAGGCTCACTCTTGTAAATATGGGGATAGTTAATATTGAAATGGAACAGTATGATATTGCAGACAAGTTTTTTGATGTTCTATTGAAACGTTTCCCCGATTATACACCCGGTTATCTGTCGCGAGCAAATATGTATCTGCAAATGAAGGATACAGTTAATGCGATGAACGACTTAAATAAAGCAATCGAAATAGATCCTTATACATCTCACTCCTTTTCGGCACGTGGATTACTATATTTTCAGCAGGAAGAGTATAACTTGGCTTTAGCAGATCTGGACGAAGCCATTCGCCTCGATCCTTATTTAGAAGGCAATTATATAAATAGGGGCTTGATAAAGTATTATCTAAACGATTTGCGAGGTGCAATGGCCGACTACGATAGGGTGGTAGAAATGGATGAGAATAATGTGATTGCACGTTTTAACCGAGGATTGTTGCGAGCTCAGGTTGCCGATAATAACAGAGCAATTAGAGATTTTGATAAAGTTATTGAGTTACAACCTGATAATAATATTGCTTATTTAAACAGAGCTGTGCTTAATAATGAAATTGGTAATAGCAGCGGGGCATTGAGCGACTTGAATACGGTGCTTGAGTCGCACCCGGATTACTTTACAGGTTATTATATGCGTTCACAGATAAAGCGTGAGCTTAACGATCTGAAGGGAGCGGAGAGAGATTATAATATTGCAAGAAACTTAGAAGCAAATGCGCACTCTGTTGCAACTTCAAAACCAGAGTTGCTTGCTGATGCAGGAGTGAATGCAGAGAAAAAAGAAACAAGAGATCAGACCGATCAGGATATTGAGAAGTTTAATCTACTTGTTACTGCCGGCGACGATACTAAGCAGGATTCTAAATACCAACGCCAAAGCAGAGGAAGAGTGCAAAATATTAATGCACCTGTTGAGCTAGAACCCAAATTTGTATTAACATATTATGAGAAGGAGTTTGATGTTCGTCGACCCGTATATTATTCAGATGTGATGGAAAGGGCAAACAATTCTATGTCTCTTAGCTGGATTTTAAAGGTTACGAATAACGAGGCGCCTTTAAATGAGATGCAGATTCAACAGCATTTCCGTTCAATTAATAATTACTCCGGAAGAATTGAGTCTGATCCAAGTAATGTAGCTCTATATTTTGGAAGAGGTATGGATTTTATGCAGATTCAGGACTATGAAAGTGCTCTTAAAGACATGAGTAAAGTAATTGAGCTTGAGCCCGACCTATTACTTGGGCACTTTGCCCGTGCTTTAATCAGAACCAATCAGTTGGAGTATGATTACAAACTGTCTGATGAATATCTCTTTTCAGACAACAGAAAAGCAGGATCTACTTTTCAGGGAGAAATTGCAGGTGTACCAAAGTTGCCCGATATCTCTGTTAAATCGGTTCATTATGAAGAGATTTTAAGAGAGTATGATAAGATTATAAAGATTAACCCCGATTTCATATATGCATACTATAATAGAGCAGAAATCTTCTCAATAGAAAAAGACTTCAGAGCAGCAATCTCCGACTATACCAAGGCAATTGAGATTGAACCTCAATTTGCAGAAGCATATTTTAATCGAGGTATTTCGCGACTCTCAATAGGTGAAACGTCTGCCGGCTTGGATGATCTTCGTAAGGCAGGTGAATTAGGTATAGTTCAATCATATAGCATTATAAAGAGAATGCAATAGGATATATTTCCACAAAATTACTACATTTGCAGTTGTAAAAAGAAAAAGGTATATTTATAAATAGTGAGCATGATAAAAATTACATTTCCTGATGCTTCTGTAAGGGAATATGAAAAAGGAATAACAGGAATAGAGATAGCAGAGAGCATTAGTCGCAGACTTGCTCAGGAAGCTCTGGCGGTTAGTGTTAACGGCGAAACTTGGGATTTAACAAGACCAATTGAAAATGACTCTGAGGTAAACATTCTCAAGTGGGAAGATGAGCAGGGTAAGCATGCCTATTGGCACTCTTCTGCACACCTTATGGCAGAGGCTTTGCAGGAGTTATATCCGGGAATAAAATTTGGCATTGGTCCCGCTATTGAAAATGGCTTTTATTATGATGTTGATCCGGGAGAAGGAGTAGCAATTAAAGAGGCCGATTTTCCTCTTATCGAGAAGAAGATGATGGAGCTTATTGCTGCCAAAGAGGAGATAAAAAGAGAAAGTATTTCTAAAGAGGATGCTGTTAAGCTGTTCTCTGAAAGAGATGAAAATTATAAAGTTGAGCTAATAAATGAGCTTGAGGACGGAACAATAACTACTTATTCTCAAGGAAGTTTTACCGACCTATGCCGAGGGCCACATGTTCCGAATACATCGTACATAAAAGCTGTTAAGATATTATCCTCTGCAGGTGCATATTGGAGAGGTGATGAAAAGCGTCCGCAACTAACAAGGTTGTATGGAGTTACATTTCCTAAAAAGAAGATGCTCGATGAATACCTACAACTTCTTGAAGAGGCTAAGAAGCGTGACCATAGAAAAATTGGTAAAGAACTACAGCTTTTCACCTTTTCTCAAACAGTGGGTTCGGGTCTGCCATTATGGTTGCCTAAAGGTACACAGCTACGTTTAAGACTTGAGGATTTTCTGAAGAAAATACAATTAGAGTTTGACTATGAGCAAGTTATTACTCCGCATATAGGACACAAACAACTATATGTTACATCAGGACATTATGCAAAGTATGGTGAAGACTCATTTAGGCCGATAACTACTCCTGAGGAGGGCGAAGAGTTTCTTTTGAAACCAATGAATTGTCCGCACCATTGTGAAATTTATAAGGCTTTTCCTCATTCATATAAAGATTTGCCTCTGCGTTTGGCTGAATTTGGAACTGTTTATCGCTATGAGAAGAGCGGTGAGCTTCACGGATTAACCCGAGTAAGAGGATTTACACAAGATGATGCTCATATTTTCTGTACACCCGATCAGGTTAAGGATGAGTTTCTTAAAGTAGTTGATATTATTTTTATTATCTTTAATGCATTGAA
>DATGMV010000405.1:0-2018 GCA_035307185.1 Fermentimonas sp.
GATGAAGACACTCCAAATCAAATGATATTAAGCCAAAATTACCCGAATCCATTTAATCCTGCAACTACAATAAAGTTTCAGTTACAAGAGCCTGGGCAAGTATCATTAAAAGTATATAATATGTTAGGTAGAGAAATTGCAGTGCTTGTGAATGGAATGAAAACAGCAGGGGCACACGAGATTGTGTTTGATGCAAATAGCATCGGTAGCGAGCTTTCAAGTGGGGTTTATATGTATCAGTTACAAACTGAGCGCTCTGTGATTAACAAAAAGATGACGCTTATAAAATAGTAATGAGCGGTGAGTATTGAGGTTTGTCATGCATAACACTCACTTCACCTAAAAGCGCACATTAATCCCGTTTCAAATTCTGATTTTACTTCCCGATTTCTTTGGGCAAAATCTGACAATCCCCGAGGGAAATTGAGACTTATATATAATGAGTTACAAGACTGAGTTTTATTCAATCAACTTCTCTTGTATTACTACTTAAGTCTTTTCTTCGTAGTTAACATTTTTAGAAATATCAATCTAAACTGAAAAGGCGTTATTTATTAACGCCTTTTATTCGTTTAAAGCACGGATGAATTTCCGCGCTAAACCTAAGATTTTAAGTTGAATTCTAATTTATGAAAACGTATAAAAGTATATATCGATGCTCAATTTCTAGTTATTTAATTAGGCTAATTTTCTGAATTGAAACATTATCTCCTTGTGTTAAACGAACTAAATAAACTCCACTGGTGAACCCTAGCGCATCTAATTTTACGGAATAACTACCAGCCGCTTGTTGTTGATTTACCAAAACGAGAATACGTTGGCCCAGCACCGTAAAAACTTCTAGTTGAACAAAGCCAGCTTTATCTAACTGATAATTTATATTTGTACTTGGGTTAAATGGATTTGGATAGTTTTGAGTTAGTTTAAATTCAGATACTACTTCACTCGTCTGCATTATACTTGTTATTACTTGGGAAACTGGGCGCTTATAAACTCCAGCATCTTTCATTTTACTCATTCCGCCACCTGAATATAGGAATTCATCTAATTCAACTATTGCGGCTGTAAAAGGTAGAGCTGGATAACCATCATTAAAAGTTGCCCAAGTTTCACCACCATCAGTTGAGATATACACACCATTTGTCCAACTAGCTTCACCAATACTTACTAAAAGAACATTGTCTTTAACATAAAGTATTGATTTCTTTATATCAGGTAGTCCTTCTTTTATAGATGTCCATGTTTGTGCGCCGTCAGTTGATTTGGATAATGAAGATCTTGAACCAGCATAAATTGTATTTCCAAATGCATACAAAGAAGGTGATGCACCTACACTAGGCAACTCATTCCAAGTTTGGCCCTTATCGGTTGAACGATATAAATGATTATCACTGGCAATGTAAACATCATCATTTTCGGTAATACACATTGCAGATCCTCTTTCGGGAACAGCTAAACTTATCCAGTTATCACCTCCATCATCAGATCGGTATGAGTTGCTTTTATTACCATAAATGTAAATTACATCACCCTTGACTGCATACGCCTCATATGGGTTACCTTTTAGTCCTGTATCAACCCATGTTTCTCCATCATCAGAAGTATAAAATACATTTCCATGCCTGACATTACCTACAAGAGTATCAAATGATGCAAACATCCTGGAGTCGTTACCCGCAAGATATAAATAACGTGAATCAGTTGGGAACTTAGATGTGATTTCAACCCAGTTCTCAGCTTTGTCTGTGCTTTTGAATATTCGTTTATTTTGAGATACATATAATGTAGTTCCACTTTTTGCGATGGTATTAACTCCTTCGTACCAGCTAACATATACTCCATAAATTGGCAAACCTTTACTAGAATGGCCCCACTGTGCTTTTGAAGGCAAAGCAAAAAAGGACAGCATGATTATTAAGATAGTTTTCATTGTGAGACCCCTTTAATTTTAATAAGATATTGAGTGTTTTAAATTGCTTAGAAATTCAATTCACTTTTAAGATAATTGCATTTGAATG
>DATGMV010000406.1:0-15076 GCA_035307185.1 Fermentimonas sp.
ATAATACGTCAAAATCAGGAATATCGGGAAGTCTAAGATCTTTTCCTTCCTCATTTAAAATATAGCTTAACCTGAACTGCTCTCCTTCAACCACTGTTGCCGGAGCAGAAGCTTCAAATTTAACTTGTGCAGCTAATTCTAAGTAGTTTAATGTAACTAAACCAATTAGTAGAAAAAGAAATCTATAAAATTGCTTATTGTTGTTCATCTTAAGAAATCACCTACCAGTTTTTATTTTGTCTTCTATTATCTTGTGCTTGTTCCTCTCTTTCTTGAGCTTTGATCTGCTGAACTTTCTCTTGAGTTTCACGCTCATCCTGTTCTAATGCCTGTAGTAAAGCGCGTGCATTATCTCGTGACATCTGCTCCGGAGAGTCAGGCTGCTCTGGTCGCTTCTCCTGATCCTGTTGATTTTGAGGCGACTGCTGCTGATCTTGCTGCTGTTCCTGTTGTTGTTGCTCCTGATCATCCTCTCCGTCATCTTGTTGTTGCTCCTCATCTTGAATCATTTTCTGCACAACTGCAAGATTATAACGTGTTTCATCATCTTCTGGATTTAGCCTTAATGCCATCTTATAAGCTTCCATAGCATCGTTAAGTTCCTTCTTACGCAACATTGCATTTCCAATATTGTGCATAGCAGATGACACATTTACAGAATTCTCTCCCTCAGCTGAATTAGAGTTATTGTAAAATTCTATTGCTTTATCCCACTCCTTTTGATTATATAAAGTGTTCCCAAGATTATAATTTGCCTCATTAGAAGTAGGATTCTCTTCAATTGCCTTTTCATAAAAAGAAGCAGCATCAGAATACTTCTGAGCTTTATATTCTTTATTTCCTTTCCTAATATTTTTACGCACATCTTTCTGTGCTGATAAAGATACGGGGATCAGAATCAACATAAAGAAAATCGTTATATTTTTTTTATCAATGTATCTCATTTCTCTTCTTATTACCTTTACATAAATTCCTAAAAAAAAGGATACATGCTTAATACTATAATAAATAAATTATTCCTGAGTAAAGATTCTTACATTACGGAAAATCGGGTTCTTTTTATCGTAAATAAGAATTTCTATCAGTAGAATTACCAGTAAAATCCATGCAAAAATGGTAAACTTTTCATCGTATTCAGAATATGACAAACTTGATGTAGTTGAGGTTTCCAGTTCATCAAGTTGCGAAACAAGAGCCTGTACTGCACTATTACTATTATCAGCCCTCACATACAATCCTTTACCAGCTTGTGCAATTTCCATACTAATTTGCTCATTCAATTTCGAGACAACCACATTGCCTTCGTTGTCAGTCATGAAATTACTACCATACTCAACGGCAGGTATTGGCGCACCACTTGGAGACCCTATACCAATTATATTTACTTGAACCCCAGCTTTAGCAGCATCTGCAGCAACACTTACGGAGTTGCCCTCATGATCTTCCCCGTCTGTAATGACAACAATTGCTCGACTTGCTTCCTCATCGCTTGAAAACGAATTCAACCCAAGATTAATTGCATCACCAATAGCTGTACCCTGAATAGGCACCAAACTTGGATCAATTGAGTTTAGAAATATTTTAGCTGATTGAGTATCTGATGTCAGAGGCATTTGCACATATGCTTCACCTGCAAATACAATTAATCCCACCTTATCATTCATTCTAACGTCAATCAAACGCGATAATATCTGCTTAGCACGAGCAAGCCTGTTAGGTGATACATCTTCAGCCATCATAGAGTTTGAAACATCAATTGCAATAACAAGTTCAATTCCCTCTTTTTCAACTGTCTGTACTTTAACACCAAACTGTGGTCGAGAAATTATAAATATACCGACACAAATTGCAGCAAAAATCAACCAAAACTTAAGATACGAACGTTTCAAAGAGAGCTCCGGCATCATCTTTTTCAATGTTGAAAGAGTTCCCATCTTCTGCACATCTTTTCTTTTCCTTATGTTTAAGTAAATATATAAGACGAGCAAAAGTGGCATTGCAACGTAGAGCCATAAAAACTCCGGATTTCCGAATCTAAACATTTTCTCTTTCCTGTTTTATCTTAAATCAAATCCAATTAAGGAATATTTCTCAACCAAGTTCTTCGCAATATCAACTCCAATAAAATTAAAATCAGAGCTGCCAATGCAAAGGGAAAAAACAATTCCTGACGCTGAGTAACATTTTGAACACTAATAAGATATTTCTCCATCTCATCAATCTCTTCATACACCTGCCTCAGACCTTCTGTATCTTGAGCTCTAAAATACTGACCGCCTGTCATCACTGCAATCTCAGTGAGCGTTTTTTCATCTATATCAACAGGCATATTTTGCATTCTAATACCGTAAGGTGTCTGCACCGGTGTTGGCGCCATACCTGTTGTACCAACCCCAACTGTGTAGACACGAATACCATAGGAGCGAGCCAAATCTGCAGCGGTGAGCGGTGCTATCTGTCCACTATTATTGGTTCCATCAGTAAGCAGAATAACTACCTTTGACTCAGACTCACTATCTTTCAATCTATTTACAGATGTTGCTAAACCCAGTCCAATTGCTGTACCATCTTCAATAATTCCGAACTCAACTTCATTAAGCAAGTTAAGCAACACCTTATGATCTGTTGTTAAGGGACACTGAGTAAAACTCTCACCCGCAAATACTACTAAACCTATATTATCATTCTTTCTATCTGTAACAAATTCTGAAGCGACTTTTTTTGCAGCCTGTAAACGATCTGGTTGTAAATCTTGCGACAGCATTGAACCTGAAACGTCTAAAGCCATCACAATATCAATTCCCTGTGTTTCTGTCTCCTCCCAGCTATTAACAGATTGAGGACGTGCAATAACAACAATGACTAAAGCTATAGATATAACCCTTAAAGCAAACGGAAAATGACGCATATAAACCCTAAAGCTTGGCTTAATTCCTTCAAATGCACTTGTAGATGCAAGTTTAAATGAAGCCTGAGTCTTTGACAGTCTAAGAATATACCACACTATCAAAGGAACAAGTAGCAGTAAAAGATAAAGATATTCGGGATTTAAAAATATCATTGCTGTTTACTTTTATCTTCTTTATTCAACTCCTCTTTTGCAGAAACCGGATCGGGCTCTCTTGTCTGATTAACAAAGAAATAGGCATTTACCATACTTAAATCATTCTCATCGGCATATGGTTTATACTTAGCAAATTTCACAAGATCGGCTGTACTTAGAATCTGCTTTAGATTATCATATACAGAATCCACTTCTGCTATTTTTCTAATTTCATTAAGAATCTCTCCTGAGGTCATCTCCATTGCATTAATGCCTCCTCTATCATAAATATATCTACGAAGAATATCTGTAAGTTTAATATAATACTCTTTCTCTCTGCCTTGTAGCCAAATCTTCTCAGCTTTAAGTTTATCCAACTCATTAACAGCTATAACATGTGCAGGTAAAACAACGGGAGGTTTGAAAATATAACCTTTTTTCTTCTTCTTAACCAGTAGGTATACAATAAACCCAATAAGAGCAAGCAGAAGTGCTATTCCAAGCACTAACCACAGTATCCACAAGTAATCGGTCCATACAAAGGGTGCTTTCCTTATAGGTTTTATATCATTAATCTGGAGTTGTTTGAAATCAATAGAATCAGTTTCTCCACGATTAATCTTCTCCAAATAATTTAGTGTTGAATCCGTAAGTTCGGGAGAAGTAACTTTCAGTCCAAAAGAATTTGAGAATATGGTATCTGTACCGTCAAAAATCGGTATGTGAGGAATATGGTATAAAGTGGAATCAAACGAAGTGATAACATATCTAAAGTTAAGTGTCATCACATTGTTCTCAATTACAGTATCTGGAGGCAACATTGTAATAACCTCAATACCAGGAACAATCTCCTTGTCGTAAACCGGGAAAGAGATAGTTTTATCCTTAGGACTAATTACTCTTAGATTTATCAACGCCTGCTCACCAATCATAATTTCTGTTGGTTGAATGGTAGCATGGGCCGATGCTTTCTGTGCTTTAACGTTAATCACAGAAAACAGTGAAAGAGCTATAATAACCGCTCCTCTAAATATCATATGTAGTTCTTTCTTATTCAATATTTTCTCCTTTGCTGGAAAAGTTGAAGTAACGATTTCACATAATCACCTTCAGTTGAAATAGAAACACTATCCACCCCACTCTGTCTGAATGCTATATCTTTATTATTTTGTAATTCCTTCCACCAAGAATTATATATGTTTCTCACCTTTTTGGATGATGTGTCAATCCACCTTTCATCTCCTGTTTCTGGATCATATATCTTCATTAGTCCAAGTGGCTGCAAATTCACACTTAATTCATCAAAAACCTGTATTGCAACAATATCGTGCTTATTATTTGCAATTTGCAAAGCCTTACTGTAATCGTCTTGATCTATAAAATCGGAAATAATAAAAGCAGTACACCTTTTCTTAATGGCGTTTGTCATGTACCTGATTGCCATATTTAAATCTGTGCCGCTACTTTCAGGTTCAAAGCTTAAAATTTCACGAATAATAAATAGGATATGTTTTTTTCCTTTCTTAGGGGGGATAAACTTCTCAACCTTATCACTAAAGAAAACAACACCAATTTTGTCATTATTCTGTATAGCTGAAAAAGCAAGTGTAGCAGAAATCTCTGCAACCATATCGCGTTTCAAAATAGATTTTGATCCGAAACCAAGGCTCTCCGAAACATCAACCAGCAGCATAACTGTGAGCTCTCGCTCCTCTTCAAAAACCTTTATATAGGGTTTATTATATCTTGCTGTTACATTCCAATCGATATCTCTCAAATCATCACCATACTGATATTCTCTAACTTCTGAGAAAGCCATACCTCTTCCTTTAAACGCAGAATGGTACTCACCGGCAAATATATTGCGTGACAACCCTCTCGTTTTAATTTCTATATGTCGAACTTTCTTTAGTAGATCAGTAGTGTCCATAAAACTCAGCTTTGTTAAGGTACCTCAACTTTGTTAAGGATCTCGCTGATAATCTCTTCTGAAGTAAGGTTATTTGCCTCTGCCTCATATGTTAGTCCAATACGGTGACGAAGCACATCGTGACAAACTGCACGGATATCTTCCGGTATTACGTAACCGCGACGTTTTATGAAAGCAAATGCACGAGCTGCCAGTGCTAGATTTATAGATGCACGGGGAGATGCTCCAAACTCAATCATATCTTTTAATCCGGTCATTCCATACTGATCGGGAAATCTTGTAGCAAAAACAATATCCACAATATATTTGCCAATTTTCTCATCAATATATACTTCACGCACAACCTTGCGTGCATCTAAAATCTCCTTTGTAGAAATAACTGCACGGTCGACCTCTACAGGTTCAAATATATTTTGTTGAATAATTCTTTTCTCCTCCTCTTTCGTTGGATAAGATATTATGACCTTGAGCATAAAACGGTCAACCTGTGCTTCTGGTAGAGGGTAAGTACCTTCCTGCTCAATGGGGTTTTGAGTTGCCATAACAAGGAAAGGTTCGGGCAACTTATAAGTCTGCTCACCAATAGTAACATTTCTCTCCTGCATAGCCTCAAGTAAAGCACTCTGCACTTTTGCAGGGGCACGATTTATCTCATCTGCGAGCAGAAAATTTGCAAAAACCGGACCATGCTTCACATGAAATTCCTCGTTTCTCTGACTGTAAATCATTGTTCCCACAACATCTGCCGGCAGCAGGTCTGGTGTAAACTGAATTCGATTATACTTAGCATCAATTAGTTGAGCAAGCGTTTTTATCGCAAGGGTTTTTGCCAATCCGGGAACACCTTCAAGCAAGATATGTCCATCAGACAAAAGTCCAATCAGTAACGATTCAACCAAATGCTTTTGGCCAACAATTACTTTATTCATACCTGCAACCAGTGTCTGAACAAAGGCACTCTTCTGTTCAATCTTCTCGTTTAACTCTTTAATATCGGCTACTTGGCTCATATGCAAACTGTTAAATTGTATGTTTGTTTCTGGGAATACAAATTTAATAATGTTAAATTGGTTTCATAGTGTTTAGTGGTTAAAAATAATTAAGGTTCAATCCACTCCATACCAAAAACATTAGCAAACGCATCCCTCATTACATCTGACACTTTTTTAAAATCCAAATTAGAGTTCAGCTCTTTCTCCATTGAAGTTACACCTCTATCTGTAAATCCGCATGGATTGATATAATTGAAATACGAAAGATCGCTATTCACATTCAAAGCAAGCCCATGCATAGTAACATACCTGCTTGCCTTCACACCAATAGCGCAAATCTTACGTGCCTTTAAAGGATTATCTGCTTCAATCCAAACCCCCATAGCTTTCTCATCCTTCTCACCTTTAATTCCAAAAGACTTAAGTGTTTCAATAACCACATCTTCCAGCATGTGCACATAGTTCTTAATACCAATACCATACTCCTCTAAATCGATTATAGGATATGCTACTAATTGTCCTGGACCATGGTAAGTGATATCCCCACCTCTGTCTATTTCGTGTAAATCAATATCTTTGCTCTCACAAATACTCTTTGCTATAAGCAGGTTTTGCTTTTCACCACTTTTACCAAGTGTATAAACATGTTCGTGCTCACAAAAGAGAAGATACTGTTTCTGAGAAACAGTATCATTCTTAATACTTTCGCTTTTAATAGTAGCTAAAGATAAACTCTTTCTGTAACGCTCAGCTTTTAAGCTCTTTTGTTTTATCAATGCTTGAAAAATCTTTTCCTGATAATCCCACGCTTTTTTATATCGTATCCGTCCAAGATCTTCAAAAACAATACTATTACTCATAAACTTTCATTACAACTTAAATATGTCTTTCAGCTCTGTAGGATGATCTTACAAGAGGACCACTTTCCACGAACTGAAAGCCTTTTTCTAATCCTATTTCCTTATATTTCTTAAATTGCTCGGGCTTAACATACTCTTTAACGGTTAAGTGTTTTTTTGTAGGTTGAAGATACTGACCCACTGTTAGAACTTTACAGCCAACACTAATAAGATCATCCATTGTTTCTAAAATCTCCGCCTCTGTTTCACCTAAACCTACCATAATTCCCGACTTTGGCTTTGCCTTGCCGCTTTTCGCAATAGTTTCCAATGTCTTGAGACTTACATCATACTTAGCCCTACTCCTAACTTTTGGGGTTAAACGCCTCACTGTTTCCATATTATGAGAAACTATATTCGGACCGGAGTCGATTACTAAATTAATATGCTCTTCAACTCCATTAAAATCTGGGATCAACGTCTCAATTGTAACTTCAGGAGTTACCTCCTTCACCTTTCTAACAGTTGTTGCCCAAAACTCCGCACCACCGTCGGGCAAGTCATCTCTGTCGACACTGGTCAACACCACATGTCTCAGATTCATATTCTTAATACTTTCTGATAATCTTTCTGGCTCATCCCA
Organism: Fermentimonas sp.; assembly: GCA_035307185.1. Classification (GTDB taxonomy): domain Bacteria; phylum Bacteroidota; class Bacteroidia; order Bacteroidales; family Dysgonomonadaceae; genus Proteiniphilum. Next base: position 7,448 of record DATGMV010000406.1, read on the forward strand.
ATCAATAATTCCTTGCGGACTACCTGTTTTCACGTTGCAAAACCTGCATGCACGAGTGCAAATATCACCCAATATCATAAATGTTGCAGTACCTCTACCCCAGCATTCCGACATATTAGGGCATTTTCCACTAACACATATTGTATGTAGTTTTTTTCTTGCAATTACATCTCTAACATTTAAGTACTCCTTACCTTGCGGAAGCGAGATTTTTAGCCAGTCCGGCTTTCTTTGAGTTAATTCCGGTTTAATATCCATAATATTTTAAATGAAGTGATTTTTTTAAAATGTATCTACACCCGCAAAAATACAGTTTTATTCCATTTAAAGCTAATTAATAGATATTCATTGCGGCAAAAATTTTTATCTTTGCCCTTTAAAGTGAAGATAAACAGAACAAATTGAAGTTTAAACTATTACATACAGACTCCAAATCTAACGCAAGAGCTGGAAAAATCACTACCGACCATGGAGAGGTGGAAACACCAGTCTTTATGCCTGTTGGTACAGTGGGCAGCGTTAAGGCAGTGCATATAAGCGAATTAAAAGAAGATATCGGTGCACAAATTATACTGGGCAACACCTATCATTTATATTTGCGCCCCGGACTCGATATAATAAGAGGGGCCGGAGGATTGCACAAGTTCAATGGTTGGAATAAGCCCATGCTAACAGACAGCGGCGGATTTCAAGTATTCTCCTTAACAGAAAACAGAAAACTATCTGAAGAGGGAGCAGCTTTCCGTTCACATATCGATGGTTCAAAGCATTTCTTTACACCAGAGAATGTGATTGATATTCAGCGTACAATTGGTGCTGATATAATTATGGCATTTGATGAATGCACTCCGGGCGATGCTGACTATGCATATGCAAAAAGATCTCTTGAGCTAACCGAAAGATGGTTAGACAGATGCATCACTCGATTTAATGAAACTGAATGCCCATATGGACACTCACAGTCGCTTTTCCCAATTGTGCAAGGTTGTGTATATCCTGATCTCCGCAAACGAGCTGCAGAGAATGTGGCGTCTAAAGAAGCAGATGGAAATGCTATAGGCGGACTTGCAGTGGGAGAGCCAACTGAAAAAATGTATGAGATGGTTGAGCTTGTAAATGAAATTTTGCCAAAAGATAAACCCCGCTACCTTATGGGAGTGGGCAAACCAGAGAATATGCTTGAGGCAATTGAACGCGGTGTTGACATGTTCGACTGTATTATGCCTACCAGAAACGGACGCAATGGTCAGATATTCACAAAGCAGGGTGTAATGAATATGAAAAATGAACGTTGGAAAAATGACTTTTCTCCGATTGAGGAAGATGGAGCATCTTTTGTAGATACATTATACAGTAAAGCCTACCTTCGTCACCTAATTAATACCAACGAGATACTGGGACTGCAAATTGCTTCAATTCACAATCTTGCATTTTATGTATGGTTAATAGAGGAAGCAAGAAAACATATTATTGCGGGAGATTTTTCTGAGTGGAAACCAAAGATTCTTGAAAATGTTACAAGAAGGTTATGAATAAATATATAAAAAGGTTAGACTGGTACATCATAAAGAAGTTCCTCGGCACTTATATATTCATGATTGTACTCATCATCTCAATTGCTGTTGTGTTTGACATCAACGAGAAGATAGATAAATTCATGACAAATAACGCTTCACTTGAAGGGATCATTTTCGACTACTATCTGAATTTTATTCCATACTACACAAACTTATTCAGTCCTCTTTTTGTATTTCTTGCTGTCATTTATTTTACTTCTAAGCTTGCAAATAATTCAGAAATTATTGCAATACTTTCCACTGGTATAAGCTTCAAAAGAATATTAAAACCATATATGATATCGGCATTAATAATTGCCGTGTTCACATTTGTATTTGGAAGTTACATTATCCCTGCCGCCAATGGAACGCGTATAGAGTTTGAACAAAACTTTATAGATCCCAGAAAAAAGAAAACAGGAGATCGCGATATTCAATTTAAAGTAGGTCCGGGAACCATAGTTTATTTTGGCAATTTTGACATGGCAAGCAGTACAGGTTACAATTTTTCAATGGATCATTTCGATAGCCTGAACCTAAACTCCAGACTTACTGCACAATCCATTCGATACGACTCTGCTTACCAATGGACAATACGCAACTATCAGATTCGCGAATTTGATGGAATTAATGAAACAATTACAACCGGCACTTCAATAGATACAACACTCCAAATTGTACCAAACGACTTTATAATTGCAGCAACCGACCAACAGATGATGACATCGCCACAGCTCAGGCACTATGTAAAAAGTCAGAAAGAGCGAGGCATGGGCAATATACAACCATTCCAAATTGAATATCACTCACGTATAGCAATGGTATTTTCTGCTTTTATCCTAACTATTATTGGAGCTTCAATATCGGCTAAAAAGGTAAAAGGTGGAATGGGTCTCAATATCGGAATCGGACTTGCTTTGAGTATGGCCTATATACTATTTATGACTGTGAGTTCAACGTTTTCAATTAAAGGAGGTATGAGTCCGATAATTGCTGCATGGATCCCAAATATAATTTTTAGTGGTATTGCGTTTTTATTATTTAAGAAAGCGCCTAACTAATAACATTATGAGAAGTATTTTATTTATATTGACATTATTTATAAGTGTACCTTTACTAAAATCACAATCAAATTATCCGGTAATAGTTATTGAAACTAACTACGGAACTATGAAGGCTATTCTTTACGATGACACACCTGTTCATAGCAACCATTATCTGAATCTGATTAAAGAAAAATATTTCGACGGGACTCTATTTCACAGAGTAATTAAAGACTTCATGATTCAGGGAGGAGCACAGGATTCACGTAATGCTCCACAAGGTTTTGATATTGGTGGCGGCAGAACAGATATGGATCTTATGCCTGAATTCAGGGAGAACAGATATCATAAAAAAGGAGCACTTGCATCACCGAGAAGAGGAGATGCGGAGAATCCCAAAAAGAAATCAGACGCATCACAGCTATATATTGTTCATGGACGGGTATACACACAGGGTCGATTAGACACAATGGAGATGGCAGTAAATGTTCCTATAAAAAATGAGTTAATCCGTAAGCATTACTCACCGAGTAAACCTAAGCTCGACAGTCTTAAAAATATAGACGACAGGCAAGGTTTTAATAATCTACTAGACTCAGTACTGGGAGTTGTAGATTCACTATATGCAATTGCTCCGGGCAAATTCTTATGGCCGAAAGGGCTTAAAGAGGACTACAGCACAATTGGCGGTGTGCATCACCTTGACGGTGAATACACAGTCTTTGGAGAAGTTACAGAAGGGCTCGAAGTTATTGATGAAATTGCCAATTTACCCGTTAATGGTAGGAATCGACCCGAATCAGATGCAAAAATCATCAGAATTTATATTGAAAATTAAATCTACTCAATATTCTTTCTAACATCAGTGAGGAAACCTTTCATGGCTTCTGAATCCTTCTTGTCGATAATAGCAATCAGCTCCTTAAGTTTTTTTCGAATTCGCTCCACCTGTTCTGTTGTATAAGGATTAAAAAGTATCTCCGTAAGGAGAAAATCATCCTCAGATAGAAGTCCTTGTGCAATATTCATATGTCTTTTAAAAGTAGTACCGGGAGCATCCTGATGCTTCATTACAGAAGCAAACACCAAGGTAGAAGCAAAAGGAATTGATAGTGAATACGCTATCGTTTCGTCGTGTTCACGAAATGAATACTCAAAAACATTAAGTTTTAAACTATTATACAAGTCTCTAAAAAAAACTTTACCCAAGTGAGACGACTCCGATATTATTATCGCACTTTGAGTGCTGAGGTCGCTCAAACTTGCAAAAGTTGGTCCAAACATTGGGTGTGTAGACACAAACGGCAGTTTACATTCACTGTAAAAATCCTCAAGTCCGGTCTTCACCGATGCAATATCACTCAAAATACAAGTAGAAGGTAAATACTCAAGAACATTCCTAAAAGCTTCAATAGTATATTTAAGTGTTGCGGCATTAATAACAAGCTCGGGGGCAAATTCCTTTACCTCCTCAGGGTTTGACATCCTCTGTGTATTATATATAAACCGCAACCTTTTGGGATCTGTATCTAAAACTGCAACTTCATGATCGAAGCTAAGCACATCGGCAAAGAAGGAACCCATTTTGCCGGCACCAAGAATTAAAATCTTCATTTTCTAATATATTTCCTTGTTCTAAAGCGACTTTTTCTTTTCACGCTCCATAATCACCATTTGCTGACGTACCGATTCTGAGTGTATCGCTTCGAGAACCTGCTTCACAAAACTGCCCGACATCTCCATTCTCTCACCCTGATTAGCCCTATCTGTAAGAATCTCATCATACCTCTTGGTTTGTAAAATTGGCATATCATGCTCAAGCTTATATTGCCCTATCTCTCTCGAAACTCGCATACGCTTTGCAAGTAGTTGCAGTAGTTCATTATCCAAATCATCAATCTGATCGCGCAAAACAGATAAATCTTCTGTGGTTTGCGTTGTATCTCTAATAACCAGCTTAGTTAGTACCTCTTTCAATTCTGCAGGAGATATTTGCTGATCCTTATCGCTCCAAGCCTCGTCGGGAGAACAGTGAGTTTCTATAATTAAACCTGAATAATTCAGATCCATTGCCTGTTGACTCAACTTTAGAATCATTTTACGATCACCGCCAATGTGACTCGGGTCACAAATTATTGGTAATGTTGGGAAACGTCGTTTAAGTTCAATTGGAATATGCCATTGCGGCAAATTTCTATAAACAGTCTTATCGGTAGTGCTAAAACCTCTATGTATTACACCCAGTCTTTTAATACCTGCATTATAAAACCTCTCGATAGCACCAATCCACAACTCCAAATCCGGGTTAACCGGATTTTTAATTAAGATTGGTATATCAACACCTCTTAGTGTATCGGCAATCTCCTGTACTGCGAAAGGATTAGCAGCCGTACGTGCACCAATCCACAACATATCAATACCATATTTAAGCGCTTCATAAGCATGCTTTTCAGTTGCCACTTCAGTAGACATATACATGCCAGTCTCTTTTTCGGCCTCCATCATCCATTTCAGTGCTGGGCTACCTACACCTTCAAAACCTCCCGGTTTAGTTCTTGGCTTCCAAACACCGGCTCTAAATATCTTAACCCCTGTAGCAGCTATCTCTCTTGCTGTATTCATAACCTGCTCTTCGGTCTCTGCACTGCAAGGACCTGCAATCACCAATGGCCTCTTAGCATCTATGCCTGGTAATAAAATCGATTCGAATTCCATATTTTTAATTGTTAGTTATATAATTCGTTATTCTTTTATGTGCTTCCTGCAGTTTCTCTGCTGATGATCCAAGTGAGATTCGCACATATCCCTCACCGTTACTCCCAAAAATAAATCCTGGAGTAATAAAAACCTTAGCGTTATATAATATGTCATTTATAAACTCATCGCTACCTTTTGCACCATCAGGTAATTTACCCCATACAAAAAGTCCGGTCTGACTTTTATCATACTTGCAATTAAGTAAATCCATTATCTTTTCGGCCCAAACACGTCGTTCGGCATAAACCTTATTCATCTCTGCATGCCACTCATCGCTATTATTCAATGCTGCTACTGCTGCCAACTGCATAGGTCTAAACTGTCCGCTGTCAATATTACTTTTTGCCTTCAAAACCCATTTAACAAATTGTGGGTTTGAAACCAAAACTCCCATTCGCCATCCCGACATGTTGTGAGATTTGCTCAATGAGTTTAACTCAATACAAATATCCTTTGCACCGGGCACCGATAAAATACTAATTGGACTATCGTTTAGGATAAAACTATAGGGGTTATCGTGACAAATTACTATGCCATGTTTTTTACCAAACGCCACAAGCTTCTCAAACAAATCGTAGCTTGCATTTGCACCTGTAGGCATATTTGGATAATTAACCCACATCAGTTTCACACCCGACAAATCAAGCTTCTCAAGAGCTTCCAAATCAGGATACCAACCATCTGCTTCTATTAGATCATACTCAATTACATTTGCCCTAAGCAAATTAGAAACAGATTTATATGTGGGATAGCCGGGATTAGGAACAAGCACACCATCTCCTACATTTAAAAATGTCATCGAAATATGTAAAATTCCCTCTTTAGATCCAATCAAAGGCAAAACCTCATCAATAGTAAGATCAACGTTGTAAAATCTTTTGTACCAATCGGCATAAGCTTTTCTCAACTCCGGAATACCGGTATAAGGTTGATATGCGTGCACATCGGGCTGTGTGACCAATTCGCGCAAAGCCTCAATTGTCTTATCCGATGGCATATGATCGGGAGCACCAACGGCAAGGCTAATAACATTCTGTCCTTCTGAATTCATTCTTGCTACCTCCGCCAGTTTTACTGAGAAATAGTACTCCTGAATTGATTTTATATGTTCTGCCGGTTCAATATTAAACATAATCTTCTTTTATAAATCTACAATATATATACTTCAGTTCTTACTACGCTTTTCTTCCCTATACTCGCCTAAAACTTTCAAGCCGCTTATTAGTGGCATTATAGCATTAAGTGATTGTTTATATCTTTTAAAATCATCAAAAGTAAGATCGATGTAAAACTGATACTCCCATTCTCTGCCAATAATTGGGAGAGATTGTATTCTCGTAAGATTAACATCATAATAAGACAAGACTGACAATACCTGTGATAGGCTTCCCTCTTTGTGAGGTAATATAAACACCATTGATGATTTATTTATATTATTCTCTTTCTGAATCTCTTTAAGCATCTCTCCTTTTGCAAGTACAAGAAAGCGGGTAATATTTCTCTTGTTAGTTTCAATACCCTCAGCAATAATATCTAATCCATACATTTCTGCAGCGAGAGAGCTGCAAATTGCTGCAACTCCGTTCATCTTATTATCACTAATATCTTTAGCTGCCAATGCAGTATCTTCATGCTCAACTACTCTAACCCCATGCAGTGAGTCAATAAAATCCTCACACTGCATAAGCGCCATTGGGTGAGACATAACCTCTTTAATATCACCAATAGTACTACCAGAAATGGCTGCCAACGAATGCGAAATTCTGAGTTTATGCTCACCTGCAATCTGTAGATCGTGAAGTTTTAGCAGATCATGATTTTGCAAAAGGCTACCGGCAATTGTGTTTTCAATTGCCATAACCGCAATTAGATCAGGGTCTTTAGATGACTCATCAAATATATCACGGAAAGTGGCACAAGGAACAATTTCCAGTTCATCTTCACTGAAATACTCACGTGCTGCTTGCTCATGATATGCACCCGGACCTCCCTGTATGGCTACTCGTTTCATATTTATATAATTCAACTTTAATTCCAAAAAAAAATCCTATCGGCTATCGACAGGACTTTATTTTTTGATATGTTATTATCTTCTTTTTTTGCATATAAAATCCTGCCTTTACCTACTAAAGTAAAAGTAAAAACTGAATGTAAATGCAAAAACTGAATTATTCATTTGTAAAATCTTTTTGAGATTATGGATGCAAATGTACTACATTTTTTAAATAAACAAACAAAATGACGAAAAAAAACTACAAATTCTAATTTGCACC
>DATGMV010000407.1:0-12144 GCA_035307185.1 Fermentimonas sp.
GCACGTAATCTCACACCTTCAATAGGGTTATAAGTAGGAAGTGTTTGAATTCTACCAAAATCAAGCTTATTAGTTTCAGGATTACCAAGTGGAATCCAGTCATCTTTTACAAAAACGGTAGCTTTGTTGATAAAATCATTAAAGCCACCTGATTTCCCTGCTAAACTATCTTCAAGCATTTTAGCTCTTTCTTCAGAGTCATCAAGTTGAAGTTCAATAACTAAATCACTCGTAATTAGATTATTACTGTTAATGTAAATTATTTTATACCCATCTTTTGCAACTACTAATTGTAAGTTATTTAATGTATTAGGTGCATTAAAAGAGAATTCACCAACATTATTAGCAACAGCTCCATGATTAGTAGAATGAATATATACAGCTGCATACGGAACGGGTGTATGATATTTTGCATCAATCACCCTTCCACTGTATTGTATTTCTTGCCCATTCACCAATGAGCAAAAAAACAATACAACTATAATAAACAACTCTCTCTTCATGTTGAATATGTTAAGTATGAGAGATCTAAGTAATATAATTATAATTTACGATATCTAACTCTTTTTGGCTCTACATTACCCATTCTCATTTTTTTATTCTCTTCATAGTCGCTATAAGAACCTTCAAAAAAGAACACTTCTGAATTACCTTCAAAAGCAAGAATATGAGTACAAATACGATCGAGGAACCAACGGTCGTGTGAAATCACCACTGCACATCCGGCAAAATTTTCAAGTCCTTCCTCAAGAGCACGAAGAGTGTTAATATCGATATCATTGGTAGGCTCGTCAAGTAATAAAACATTTGCACCTGCTCTCAGTGTAAGAGCAAGATGAAGTCTATTACGTTCACCTCCAGAAAGTACTCCACATAACTTTTCCTGATCAGCACCTGAAAAATTGAACCTTGCAAGGTATGCTCTGGAGTTAATTTCTTTTCCTCCAACTTTAACAAATTCAGACCCACCTGAAACAACCTGATAAACTGTTTTGTTTGGATCAATTGATTCGTGTTGCTGATCAACATAAGCAGTTACAACTGTTTCTCCCACTTCAAACTTACCGGAGTCAGGTTTCTCTAATCCCTCTATCATTCTAAAAAGAGTAGTCTTACCTGCACCATTTGGTCCAATAACTCCAACTATACCATTAGGGGGGAGCATAAAGTTAAGATTATCAAACAGTAGCCTATCTCCAAAAGCTTTTGAAACATCATGAGCCTCAATCACTTTATTACCTAACCGAGGTCCGTTAGGAATAAATATTTCAAGTTTTTCTTCTCTTTCTTTCTGATCTTGATTTAATAACTGCTCATAAGTATTCAAACGAGCCTTACCCTTGGCCTGACGTGCTTTTGGAGCCATATTAATCCAATCAAGTTCTCGCTCTAAAGTTTTGCGTCTTTTACTTGCCTGTTTCTCTTCCTGCTCCATCCTCTTTGTCTTTTGCTCAAGCCAAGAGGTATAATTTCCTTTCCATGGAATACCTTCGCCACGGTCGAGCTCAAGAATCCAACCTGCAACATGATCTAGGAAATAACGGTCGTGAGTAATACAAATTACTGTTCCTTTATACTGCTGCAAGTGCTGCTCTAACCAATCTATTGATTCGGCATCAAGGTGGTTAGTTGGCTCATCAAGCAATAACACATCCGGTTCTTGTAACAACAATCGGCATAGGGCTACTCTACGACGTTCGCCTCCCGACAGCTCCTGAATAGATTGATCTTCAGGTGGACAGCGGAGAGCATCCATTGCACGCTCAAGTCTATTGTCAATACTCCAGGCATCAGACGCATCAAGCTTATCTTGCAACTCTGCCTGACGTGCAAATAGAGAATTCATTTTATCCTCATTCTCATAATACTCGGGCAAGCCAAACTTCAGATTTATATCTTCATATTCTGCAAGCATATCCATAATAGGTTGCACGCCCTCGCGAACTATATCTATAACTGTCTTTGTTTCATCAAGCTTTGGATCCTGCTCAAGATAACCTACAGAGAAGCTTTTGTCAGAAACAACATCACCTTGATATTCCTTTTCAATTCCGGCAATAATTTTTAGTAGAGTAGATTTACCTGATCCGTTAAGACCGATAATACCAATTTTAGCACCATAGAAAAATGAAAGATAAATATCTTTTAATACCTGTTTATGTGGTGGGAAGGTTTTACTTACTCCCACCATGGAGAAAATGATCTTTTTATCGTCGGACATATTATAATTATTATAAATTCAACACCTGTTTTATTATTGGAGTGCAAAGATAATAAAATGATTTGAGAGTGTGAGTTTGCTAAAACTCTATTGCATAATATGATATTACTTTATGTGTTTGACATTGATTTAAGCGCATAACAGATTGAGAGTATCAACTTTTTATAAATACAGGAATGGTATTTAAATATTTACCTATTCATTATTGCATTTCCCAAAAACATATTTAGTAAAGCATTGTTATAATAAAACATATTTTAAAGTTTTACAACGTTGTTTTAATCAAATACAAGTAAAATGGAATTAAGAAGAATAATTGAGGTGGACCATAAAGAATTTGACGAAGTTGCTCTTGAGAAATCGTGGGAATGGTTACAAGATCCGGAATTAAAAAGATTAACCATGGCTCCGGAAATCGACAAAGAATCGCAACGAAGATGGTTTGAGAATCTAAAAACAAGGAAGGATTACTATGTTTTTTGCTCTTGGCAAGGCGATAAACCTATTGGTGTAGGAGGTCTAAAGCATATTACAGAAAAGGATGCTGAGCTTTTCGGTTATATTGGAGACAAGTATTATAGAGGAAAAGGTGTAGTTGCAGATATGATGGATTTTTGTCTTGGAGTTGCTAAGAACGTATTTAAGTTAGAATCTGTTTACACAATCCTACTAAAAAACAACACAGCAGCATTCAAGATAAATAAAAGGTATGGATATGAATTTGAAAAAGACATTGATGATAATAGGATGATGATGCGCCTATACCTATAATTTACAGTTTTTTGGATAAAAACATTTTAATAAAAAGAAAAGATTTTGTATTTTTGTGTTTCTATTAATAAGATAGTTTTTAGGCAAAAAATTGACAACACTTTTAACAAATAAAATTCAATAAATTATGATTAAAGTAGGTATTAACGGTTTCGGTCGCATCGGACGCTTGGTTTTCCGTGCAGCTCAGGATAGAAATGATATCCAGGTAGTAGGTATAAATGATTTACTCGATGTGGATTACATAGCTTATATGTTAAAGTATGACACAATTCACGGAAAGTTCAACGGAACAGTTGACGTAAAAGATGGTAAGCTTGTTGTAAATGGAAACGAAATCCGTGTATCTTCAGAAAGAAACCCTGCAGATCTTAAGTGGGATGCAGTAGGTGCTGAGTATGTTGTTGAATCAACTGGTCTTTTTCTTTCAAAAGATAAAGCTCAAGCACATATTGATGCAGGTGCAAAATATGTTGTTATGTCAGGTCCTTCAAAAGACGACACTCGCATGTTTGTAGTAGGTGTAAACCACAACACTTATACAAAAGGTGAGCAATTTGTTTCTAACGCTTCTTGTACTACTAACTGTCTTGCTCCAATTGCTAAAGTTTTAAACGATAAATTTGGCATCGTAGAGGCATTAATGACTACAGTTCACTCAACAACTGCAACACAGAAAACAGTTGATGGTCCTTCAGCTAAAGACTGGAGAGGCGGACGTGCTGCTTCTGGAAACATTATTCCTTCTTCTACAGGTGCTGCTAAGGCTGTAGGTAAAGTTATACCTGAACTTAACGGTAAACTAACAGGTATGTCACTACGTGTTCCTACACTTAACGTTTCTGTAGTAGACCTTACTGCTCGTCTTGAAAAAGAAACTACTTATGAAGAAATTTGCGCTGCAATGAAAGAAGCTTCAGAAGGAGAATTGAAAGGTGTTCTTGGTTATACTGACGAAGCAGTTGTTTCAAGCGACTTCATCGGTAATCCACACACTTCAATATTTGACGAAAAAGGTGGTATTCAGTTGAGTCCTAATTTTGTTAAAGTACTTTCATGGTACGATAACGAGTGGGCATTCTCAGTTAAATTGCTTGACTTAATCGCTCACATGAATACTGTGAACGCTTAATTGAATATTATATAGCATAATTGAACATTATAAAGAGGCTATCTCAAATTAAGAGATAGTCTCTTTTTTTATTACATTGTCACATTCTTCCCGGTGTAGATACTACCAAGGCTAAATCTTATTTAGTACATATTTAGTACATACTTACTCCCTACCAACTCCTAATAAACATAAGGTATATTAGGAGTTGGTAGGGACTTGATAGGTAGTTGGTAAGAAATTGGTAGAAAGTAAATGTAAACAAAATATAGAAAGGTACATTGTTGTGTATTGGTGAAATGAATTTGTAATAGCTGACTGACTATTCATAAAAAAAGCTGAACAATATTTGCTCAGCTCTTTTTATTCTCAATTTTACAGTGTTTTATGCCGGGTGTATCGATTCTGTTGGACAAACATCTGCACATGCTCCACAATCTGTACAAAGGTCTGCATCGATTGAATAGATGTCTCCTTCAGAAATTGCATCAACAGGACATTCGTCGATACATGTTCCACAAGCAATACAACTGTCGTCAATTACGTAAGCCATACTAATTTAAAAATTAAGTTATTGTAAAATGATTTTATATTCTACAAAGGTACATTTTTAATTTAATTGAAGAAAATGTTTATGTTATAAATTCATACTTAAATTTAATTTCAGACTATAACTATTTAAAGTATCAAATTTAAAAATTGATTCTTTTCTAACACAATAAAGAATCTCTCTCAACGTTAAAAAAATATGAATAAAAAGAGTATCCGCCTTTTGATGTTGCTTTTGATGTTATCTACAAATCTTGTTGCTCAACATCAGAAACTACAAAATCAGCCTTATGCTGACAGAAGACTATTTCACATTGGATTCACTCTTGGAATTCATACTCAAGATCTTATTTTGACACAATCGGGGTACAGAAATGAAAATGGAGAAGTGTGGTTTTCAGAGATACCTGATTATAAACCAGGATTTTCTATTGGAATAATTGGTGATGCTTACATCAACAGACATTTAAACTTAAGAGTTATACCAACAATTCAACTTGGAGAAAAAAGATTTGTTTTTAAAGAACAATCTTCTGGTGAAGAATATAATATTGCAATAAGAAACAATTATTTGTCTATACCGTTACAAATAAAAACATCTTCAAACAGAACAAATAACTTTCGTCCTTATATGTTATTGGGAGGATATGGAAACTTTGAACTGGCTTCTAAAAAGAACCTTGCAGTTCTATTAAAACCTTATGATATTGGTTTAGAAGTGGGTTTAGGTTGCGACTTTTATCTTCCTATGTTTAAATTAGCACCTGAACTTAAGTTTAGTTTTGGATTAATTGATATCCTTGAAAAAGACAGACCAGATTTAAAAGATGAAGAACTAATACGTTATGCAAATTCTTTAAATAAGGCAACTCAAAGAATGATTACTCTAAGTTTTAATTTTGAATAATGAGCTAAAAGTTTTTTTACCTGTATAATAATCAATTAGTATGCTCCTGTTGTACTGCGTAGGAAACTTATAGACTATACTTTTTTTTAGATTATCTTTCCTTATCAGCTTATATGATTTATTCATCTTAACGAAATCTGTATAAGCTTTTATTACTGACTTTGCACTTCTAAATTGCCCCATTATTAATAGATGAAATAATGCTGCAATATCAAATATAATTCGGAAAAAGAAAGTTTTAATAATTAATTTGTCTGACACATTTTTGTACAGCATTAATAGATTGTTCCTGAAATTAAGATACATTTTTTTAGGATTATCTTTATTTAATGTGGCAGCACCAACATGATACACTATGGATGATGGTAAACAGACTACTCTCCTACCCCTTGAATTTAATCGCCAGCAAAGATCAATCTCTTCCATATGTGCAAAGAATCTACTATCTAAACCACCGGCATCATGATAATCTTTTAGTCTAATGCACATACATGCACCGGTAGCCCAAAAGACATCTATCTCATCGTCGTACTGACCCTTATCCTTTTCTAAAGTAGAAAGTATTCGACCTCTACAAAAAGGATAACCGTACATGTCAATAAATCCACCTGATGCTCCAGCATATTCAAAACTACTACTATCATTATACGATAGTATTTTTGGTTGTACTGCTGCTACATCGGAGTTTGAATCTAAATAATTGATTAATACATCGAGCCATCCGGGGGTAGTCTCAACATCAGAATTTAAAAGTACAACGTACTCCGATTTAATCTGTTGTAAAGCTTTGTTATAACCTTCGGCAAAACCATAGTTTTTATCTAAAACAATAAGTGGAATATCGGGATAGCAACTTTCCATGAATTGCACAGAATCGTCTGTAGATCCATTGTCGGCTACTACTAAGCTGAACTCTTCACTTACTGTGTGTGCAATAACAGAGGGTAGGAATTGTTTGAGCAACCTCTTACCGTTGAAGTTTAAAATAACAACTGCAGTTTTAGTTTTATCAATTGCTGTTTTCATAATATTCTACAGGTTTCTTAAATTTCCAACGGTTGTGTGACCATAAATATATAGCAGGTTCACGTCGTACAGATTCCTCCAATTTTCTTATATATCTTTCCATGATCAAATTGTCGGGTTCATCAGATGCATCTGGAGTGAGAACAAAAATCTTACTTTCATAGTACCCCCTCTTCACTTTTTTAATATCAAGATAAACAATCGAACAGTTAAGATGCTTTGCAATTCTTTCAACCCCGTTCTGTACGTGAGTTTCCTGATTTAAGAATTTTGTCCAGTACTGATTTGCATTTTTTGGTGGACGCTGATCAGAAAGAAACCCAACCAATAAAATATCATTTGATCTTTTTGCCATAATCATTTGACGATATGCCGACTGTTTTTCAATGGCTTTTGGACCAAATCTACTTCTTATTTTCAAGAAGAGTTTATCAAAGGACTTTGAATGTAACTCTTTGTAAATGAAACCAAGCTTCACTTCGGGGTTTACATGCATAATTATAGAAGGCACCCACTCCCAATTGCCCAGATGTCCTAAGCTCATAAGACAAGAATTTCCAGATGAAGTTAGTCTTTCAATTAGCTCAGGATTCTCAAACTTCATCCTTCTTTTAATTTCCTCATCTGAAATATGAAGCAATTTAATGGTTTCAAAATAGTAGTCACATAGATGACGATAAAAGTCTTTTTCTATCTCAATAATTTTCTTTTTAGCCTTTTCTGGAAATGAGTTCATTAGATTCTTACGAACCAACTTTCGTCTATATCTTATAATGTAATATACAACTATATATAGTAAATCTGAAAAGACATAAAGAACCGATAGCGGTAATAACGCATGAAGATAAGTCACTGCATAAAGCAATGAGTAGCCTAAATTCTTTTTACTATCCTCTTCATCCATTAAAACAGAGCTTTCATTGCCATTTCATTCTCATTATATCTTCCAACCTCAACTTCAATTGCTTTATTTATAAAGGCAGGATCATAATCTGCATATAATTTCAAATAATTCTCTGTAAAACCGTGCATTTTCTTGTCTCGTTTGGTATGTTCAAACAATATAGTTCTTTTCGTGCCAATCTGCGAATTATGGAAATTCATGTGTTTTTTGTCAGACAGATCGTGCAATAACTTACTACGTAATTGCTTTGTTTTAGGATCAACAGCAAAATCGATTTGCAAAGCCTGAGTGCCTGGTCTTTCTGAGTATGTGAATACGTGAAGTTGAGAAAAGTCGATAGATTCAATAAACTCTCTGCCTTCTTCAAAATATTTATCAGTTTCACCTCTTACTCCAACAATAACATCCACACCAATAAAAGCGTGAGGTAAAATCGATTTTATCTTTTCTACTTTATGACGAAAGAGTGCAGTATCGTACTTCCGCTTCATAAGCTTTAAAACAGCATCACTACCAGATTGTAGTGGCATATGAAAATGCGGAGCAAAACGTTTTGAATTTGCAACAAAATCAATTATTTCGTCTGTTAGCAGATTGGGTTCAATAGATGAGATACGATACCTTTCAACACCATTAACATTATCCAATTCATGGAGAAGATCGATAAAATTCTCTTTGGTGGTATGACCAAAATCACCAATATTTACTCCAGTAAGCACAATCTCTTTTCCTCCTTCTTGCACGGCTTGTTCTGCCTGTTTCACAAGATCTGTAATTGATCCGTTTCTACTTCTTCCACGAGCAAATGGAATTGTACAAAATGAGCAAAAATAATCACATCCATCTTGTACTTTCAAGAAATAACGAGTACGGTCGTCCGCCGACAATGATGGCACAAACGACCTAATTCGGTGTGTTTTGGACGTAACTACTTCACCCTTACTCTTTTTACTCAGATCATCTAAATACTTAACAACATCAAGTTTTTGTTCCGCCCCTAGTACCAAATCTACTCCTTCAATTTTTGCAATATCATCTGGCTTAAGCTGTGCGTAACAACCCGTTACCACTACAAATGCAGACGGATGCTCCTGTATTGCTTTTCTTATTGCTTGTCTGCCTTTCTTATCTGCAAGTTCAGTTACAGAACAAGTATTTATTACACATATATCGGCTTCCTGTCCTTTTCGTACACGAGTTATACCTGAATTAAACAATTGCCTACCTATGGCTGAAGTTTCTGCGAAATTTAATTTACACCCAAGAGTGTAGTAAGCTGCGGTTTTATTTTGAAAAACTGATTGATCAATCATTTTATTTTATCCTTTCATAATCTGTTTATTAATACCATTTTCATTAAAGGAAAACCAAAACAGACTAATTCCTATAACTGCAAAATTACAACATTACTCTCAATTAATTACCATTTTTACTTTGATAATAGATTTTTTGCAAGTATTTTTACACACTATTGCAAAAAGTGTGCAATAAGCCTAAGAAAAATAATATGATAGTACAGAATTTCATTAAATTATATGAGGAGAGTTTCAAAAACAACTGGGATTTGCCTGCATTAACAGATTATAAAGTTAATACATCATACTCTTATGGAGAGTTATCTCGTGAGATCGCATCTCTTCATATTCTGTTTTCTGAACTAAACATACAAAAAGGAGATAAAATTGCACTAATAGGTAAAAACCATTCCTCTTGGTCTATTCTGTTCATGGCTACAGTCACATACGGTGCTGTTATTGTGCCAATACTCCATGAGTTTAATACAGAAAGTATGGAACATATTATAGAGCATTCCGATTCGAAGTTGCTTTTTATCAATAATTCCATATGGGAAAGAATAAACAAGGAAAATATAAAAATACCTGTATTCAAGATTCCAAGTTTTTCTTTAATTTATAGTAATGACTTAAATGAACAGAAATTAAAAGAAAAAGCGGAACAGATTTTTAATATAAAATATCCAAACGGTTATACAAAAGATGATATAAGTTATGCTGAGGTAAACAATGATGATGTTGTCTGCATTAATTATACATCAGGAACTACAGGGTTTAGTAAAGGAGTTATGATTACAGCAAATAACTTTGCAGGAAATATAACATATGCGGGAAAACTTGATCTGCTTTTTAGAGGAGACAGAGTATTGGCATTTCTGCCAATGGCACATGTATATGGATGCGCATTTGATTTTTTATATGCACTCTCGGCTGGTGTACACATTACACTGCTTGGTGTTGCACCTACACCTCATAACTTAATTAATGCCTTAAAAGAAGTAAGACCTAATATTATTATTACGGTACCGCTGATATTTGAAAAAATATACAAAAAGAAGATTATGCCGGTGATATGTCAGCCGGTTATGAAGGTACTACTTAAAATTGCCGGACTGAACAGTATTATAATCAGAAAATTAAAGAGGAGCCTTACAGAAGCATTAGGAGGCAATTTTAGAGAAGTTATAATTGGTGGTGCAGCACTTAATGCCGAAGTTGAAGCATTTTTCTATAAAATAAAATTCCCTTTCACTGTTGGTTATGGTATGACTGAATGTGCTCCGTTAATAGCGTATGATAATCATCGCGATTTTATCCCCACATCTTGCGGATCAGTTCTTCAAGGCATAATGGATGCAAGAATTGACTCCGTCGACCCGCAGAACATTCCCGGAGAAATTCAAGTTAGAGGTGAGAACGTAATGAAAGGCTATTATAAAAATACAGAAGCAACTGAAGCAGCCTTCACAGAAGATGGATGGTTAAAAACCGGCGACTTGGGGATAATGAAAGATAGACGAATATTTATAAGAGGTCGCATTAAAACAATGCTGCTTTCTGCAAATGGACAGAACATTTATCCGGAAGAAATTGAGTCGAGATTAAACAACCTTCCTTACATTTCTGAAAGTGTTGTTGTATTGCGTGAATTTAAGCTTGTAGCACTTGTTTACCCAGACAAAGAGGCTTTAAAAGCAAATAACATCACCAAAGTGCAATTAAATGATATTATGGATGCAAACAAAGGAATTTTAAACAAAACTGTTGCTCAATACGAAAGAATTAGCTCAATAGAGATTGTTGAAAATGAGTTTGAGAAAACTCCAAAGAAGAGTATCAAACGCTTCCTTTATAAATAGTTACAATCTATATTTAAAGCTAACTAATTGACCTGTATTTGTTTATTTAAATCATATTCTTTATCTTTAGGGTTAAAATAATGCAGTAAATTAAAATAAAACAATTAGAAATGAAAAAAACTTTTATAGTTCTATTAGTAAGCTCAATGTTGGCATTTATATCATGTAACCAAACACATGAACGCGATGATCAAAATTCTGTAGATAAAGAGATTGAGACAGATGTTGTGTTTAAAGACTTTGGTCCGGAACCTTTTGTTTTTAATATTGAAGAATACACAACACAGAATGATACATACCGAACTTCTGTATGGACAGGTGAATATATGCAAATGACAGTTATGAGCATACCTGCAGGTGGAGATATAGGTGAAGAAATGCATTCTGACATAGACCAGTTTTTACGTATTGAAGCAGGAACCGGTGTAATATTGATGGGTGATGAAGAGGGAGTATTTAATTTTGAGGCCAGAGTTGAGCATGATTTTGCCATATTTATTCCTGCCGGAAAATGGCATAATCTGGTGAACGACTCAGATGAACCTCTAAAAGTTTACTCAATTTATTCACCAGCGGAGCACCCTCACAGTACAGTACATCAAACAAAAGAAGAGGGAGTTGCAGCGCACGAAGCCCATCATAATCATTAATAATCAGGGATTAAGCCTATTTAATTATATTTAACTATAAATATTTCAAAGAACATGTTGCATAACATGTTTTTTGATGTACATTTGCACTGTTTTTAGTATATCGTTTTCATATAGTGCGCTGAAAATAAAACTGATAAGGCAATATATGAACACATTAGAAAGAAACGTTTTAATTTTGTTTTCAAAATTATTTATCGTTTAATTTTTATAAAGTAATGAAAAAAGCGGTGTTATTAGTTGCTACTATTGCAACTTTAGGATTAGTCTCTTGCAACAATGCACAGGTGAATGCCGAAAAAGCCAGATTAGATAGTTTGGCCGAAGTAGCTAAGTTAGACAGTATCGCAAAAGTTAAAGCTGACAGCATACAAGCAGTGATTGCTGCTGCTGAAGCTGAAGCAGCTGCTGCTGCAGATACTCTAAACCAAGTTGTTGAAGAAGCTGTCACTAATTTAAATTAGTTTAAAAGACAGTATGTTTTGCAGAGACCACCTCAAAAGGGTGGTTTTTTTATTTATTAATGGTGCAAATGTTGTAACTTTGCTCAACATTCAATAGATATAATGATGATTAACTCCAATTTAGAAATAAAAAAACTCCTACCAATACTTATTGTTGTAGCTATTTTTATACTAACCGCTTGCAACCAAAGAGCTAATACATATTTTGAAAAAGAACTTACCTTCCCTGATTTACTTACATCAGACCAAAAAGTAAAACTATCAGCGTATGTAGTACCAACAGAAAGTCAATACGATTGGCAACAGTTGGAGCTTACAGCATTTATTCATTTTGGAATTAATACATTTACCGGCAGGGAATGGGGTGATGGCAATGAAGACCCAAAA
>DATGMV010000408.1:0-11010 GCA_035307185.1 Fermentimonas sp.
TACATATAGTCCTGATACGCGCGTCTTTCCACTAAATCCAGGACAGAGTATTCTCCATCTTCAATTCTCATACCTTTTGCAGGTTGAGTGATATCTTTCTTCCAACGTCTGATATCCCAGAAACGAAATCCTTCAAAACACAATTCAAGACGTCTTTCGTTGTGAATAAGTTCACGCATTTTATCTTTATCACCTTTTACTGATTCAAGATAAGGATCATCAGCACTTATTCCAGCTCTCTGACGGATAGCTTTAATCACGTCGTAAGCAGAATAACCATGAGTACCTGTACCTGTTGGTCCCCAAGCTTCATTCGCAGCTTCAGCATACCCGAGGAATATTTCGGTATAACGAATAAATGGCTTATAGTGATAAGCTTGAGTTTCTGAACTTGGATTAGCGTTTACTGTTTGAACCAATAACTTTTTCAAATAGTAACCTGTTCTTGTTGAAGTCTCAACTCTATTTAGAGCGTTGTTATCACTTCCATCCGCGGCTGTTGTTATAACAGTACTTTGAGGACCTGCTTTACTTCCGTTACGTAAAATGTATAAGTCAAGACGAGGATCTCTTCCTGCATAAGGATTGTTTGGATCATAATTACTCTGAGGATCTGTAATAGGATATCCGTTTGCCATTGGAAATGCATCAACAAGGTTTTGAGTTGGATTAACTCGACCGCTTCCAAACAGGGTGGGTGGATAATTGTCACGTTCAAGATCCAGACTCTGTTCTTTATTTCCTCTCCAAAGCATTTCTTTAGGATTGACTCCTGCAGGTAAGTTCTGTATTGCCTGGCTATTTTCATACCAGATATTTCCTGTTGGGTCAATCTGAGAAACAGGATTGCTTCCTAATCCGCTAAGCACTTCGGCCATCAGGTTTGCCGCTTCTTCCCATGAAACGTCAGTTCCATCGCTATAGGCGGGACTTGCTGCAAGTAAAGCTGCCTGAGCACGTACTGCTTTGGCTATTCTTGCACTCATACGATTCTTTGCATTGTCTCCGAAAACGCGGGTATATTGACCGGCATTTACTCCTTTTGCTCTATATTTTGCCGGCACTTGATTATTATCGGTTATTTCACCATAATCTTCCGGTAAAAGCATCAAAGCAGAATCAACGTCTGCATATAGTTGATCTATACATTCCTGGAATGTGTTCCTTGGCAGGTTAAATTCAGAATTAAGATCTTCCGGTTCTTTAACGATTGGAATTCCCAATAACTGACCATCTTCTGCCCAGCCAGCGTGGTTTAGCAATAAATGATACATATATAGTGCACGCATACCAAAAGCATCACCCTTCATACGATCCCTGAACATTTCGGCAACTAAAGGGTCTGCTGCCCAATTTACTCCATCTGCCAGGAAAATAAATTGATTCAGATACTGCCATGAAGCACGTAAATACTGCCATCTGTCCATAGGATTATTGTTTGCTCTCCATGAGCCTGTTGCCATTTGCCTATAGCCGTTGTTTGGATCATTAGAAACGGCATCATCAGTCGCCACATCATTAAATGACCAGGATCCGAGTGGATTACTGATATAAGCGTGTCCTAATAAGCCTGTTGCCCAGCCGGGCATATTGTACAGGTCTTCCGTGTCTTTATGATTTTCAACAGCCGGCTCAAACATGTCCTCACATCCATTCAACATTATTATTAGTAATGCAAATAGTGTAACTATTGATATTTTATTCTTAATCTTCATGATGAATATTTTTATACTAATTATTATCATTAAAAAGTGCCTACAACACCAAAATTATAGAAACGTGTCTGAGGTGCACTGTCTACATTTCTTTCAAAATGTTCACGCTCGTTAGATATTGTCAGCAGATTATAGCCGGCAATATATAAGCTTACTCCATTAACAAACGAGCCTTCAAAAGCAGTTTTTGGTATATCGTATGTAAACTGAACCTGTGATAAATTCAAACGATCTGTTTTAAACAACCAGAAGTCAGAGTTACGAAAACTGTTTGCACCATTTGTTGTAGTAAGGCGCGGATATGTAGCTGTTCCTTTTGTTTCCTCGGTCCATCGGTTTCTTACAATATCTGAGTATTTGTTATCACTTCTTACCCAATAATAAGAGTTGTTTTTAAAACCATGTCCTCCGTAGAATCCGTCAGCCATTGCAAATAGAGTGAAATTGCGCCATTTTGCTGTGAAATTAAGTCCCAAACGAAATGGGGTATCCCAACGACCCAAAAATACCTCGTCGTTATTGTCGATTATGCCGTCACCATTTTGATCTTTATATCTCAGATCACCGGGAGCAACATCTCCGAACTGCTGAGTAGGTGAACTGTCAATTTGTTCCTGATCATTAAAGAATCCAAGACTTTCCAATC
Organism: Fermentimonas sp.; assembly: GCA_035307185.1. Taxonomy (GTDB): domain Bacteria; phylum Bacteroidota; class Bacteroidia; order Bacteroidales; family Dysgonomonadaceae; genus Proteiniphilum. The sequence goes on from DATGMV010000408.1 coordinate 2,362, forward strand.
CCCATAATCCATTTACCGAGCGACCAATTCTGGTTTGATAATCATACTCAAAACTTTCATCTCGTTTTGCTGCTTCGGTTGATGTGTACATTCCACTAACTCCCAACGTAAGGTCTACTTCACTTACTTTCTTATTTAAATAAATACTAAAATCGAAACCGGATCTGTTGTCAATATTATAGTTTACATAAGGTATAATTGATGAAGTAGGATATCCAACCTGAGTGAAATATATTGGGTAAAGTGAACTTACACGTGCAATATCTCCATCCATCTTACCTGAGAAGTAGTTGAAGTCAAATGAAACCAGTTTATCCCAAAGTGATCCACGAAGTCCAAGATTAATTTCTTTTCTTTTCACAAATGTCATACTAGGATTATTTCCACGTTGGAACTCAGTTGCAGCTTCTCCACCAAGATCTGCCCATGAGTACCAACCACCCCTCTGTAAAATTGATTTGTAAAGATAATATCCCATTTCGTTATCATCAGTAGCAATATCCAGATCCTGACTGATAATTCCACCGGATAGAGTCAACATAAGATCGTCAAAAGCTGTATCGCTAAAGAAATCCTCTTTTACGGGACGCCAACCAAGGGTAAGAGTAGGTGAAAATCCCAGACGGTTACCTTCTGGCAATTTAGCTGAATATGGTGAGGCTGAGCTAAAATCAACATAATATTTATGGTTGAAATTATAAGATGCCTGTAATCCTAAATTCACATTCGTAATACGGTGATACTGTCCGCTCAGTTGTCTTTGCCATCCATTGGCAACAATCATACCGAAGAAATTATGAGAATCATCAATTGTACGTGTATAATCAAACTGTCCTGAGAAGTTATAAGTATATCTGTAAGCTGAGTTACTGATAACTTCATCTCCTGTTTTGTTATCAGTTCCATACTGAGTAACGCTTGCTATCATATCACTACCTGCATAATTTGTCCAAGACGGTTCAAAAGTTGCATATTCGTTAGTATAACCTTGATTATACGTCAATGCGTAGTCAATACCATATTTAGCTCTGAAATGTAATCCCTGAAGAAGAGATTTCAGATTAAAATCAAAAAGAGTATTAAACTGGAATTGTCTGCTCACGAATTTACTGTCTCCTGCTGCATAGGAATCAGCAATAGGATTGGTAGGATTTAATTGAGTACCGCCAAGAAAATATTTACCATCTAAAATATAATTACTGGCATTAATGGCAGCCCACGACGGTATATCATTCTCTTCAAGATAGCTCAACGGAATTAGTGGAGCTACTCTGTTTGGACGGAGTGAAGCTGCATTTGACCACCAATTACCTGCTGCACTGTAGGAATCATAAAATGTTACGTTCGCATCAGCCTGAACTTTCAGGAAATCCCGTAAGTTCATATCCACATTACCACGTACAAATAGTCGGCTGGTATAGTTGTTTTTACTATTGCCTACTTTAAGCAGAGAGTTTTCACGATAATAACCGGTTGAAGTGTAGTACTTTACACGATTATTCCCACCGGTAATCTCTGCTATTGCTTCAGAGCGGTTGTATGCCTTGCGTAAATAATCAGATGAATACATATCCAAACTCGGATAACGATAAGGATTCTCACCTGAAGCGAATCTAAAGATATCTTCTTCAGAATAACTGGGATCAAGTCCATCGTTAACGCGAGCTTCATTGTAAAGTGTCATGTATTCAGCAGAACCTAAATATTTAGGAAAAGCTTTGGGTGTATGAATACCTGTATTTGCACGAATATTTATAGTAGGAGCACCTACTTTACCTCTTTTAGTAGTAATCTGAACTACACCTTTTGCGGCACGACTTCCATAAAGAACAACAGCTGCCGGTCCCTTAAGTATAGTGATTTGTTCTATTTCGGTAGGCAATACGTTGTTAGCATCGCGTACAATCCCATCGATAACTACCAGGTATTCATCCATACCCCAGATGTTACCACTTACACCACCAATCAGATTTTCAATAAAGTTAAGGCTGTATGTGGTATATGCTTTTTTTGTCATTTCCTCTACATCAATGACAGAGACTCCTCCCAGCAGATCCCTTTGGTTTATAGCTCGAAAAGCCACCTCCACTTTATTGTCTATAGTATCGTTTTCCCATGCCAGCATTTCTGTTTCTTGGGCTGAAGCATTAGAAAAATTCAAAAGGAAACAGATACAAAATATTAGACCAATATATATTTGCTTCATTATTGTCTTTTTTTTATTATAAATAATTACCAACCCGGGTTTTGATAAAATTCCGGATAAATGCTAACATCATCTGTATTAAATGGAAGCCAGTAATGTTTATTCGTAAGATTACGTTCAACTATCACTTCTTCCCTGAAGTTCCGCACCTCATTCTCCTTAGGATCTACTTCCGTATCTAATGGAGCTGCACGGTCGAAATGCTGCCTTGTCTTAATGTTATAAGGATATTCAGTAAGCAGTAACCAGCGACGAAGGTCATTAAAACGATGTCCTTCAAACGACAGTTCAACTGCACGTTCTCTTATAAGTTCGTCCATAAAGGAATTTAATGATGAAGTATACTTGTTTGATATAGGCTCTACACCTGCACGTTCACGAACTGTGTTAAGTGCATCAATAGCATTTTTAGAAAAATTTGATGATTTACCTGATGGTGAACCATATCCCTGGGCAGCCGCTTCAGCATACATAAGATAAACATCGGCAAGTCGAAGCCAAGATAAATGGAAGTGAGTAGCATAGCTATATCCATAAGTGTTGTCCCATATATTGGCGCCGAGAGGAATGAATTTATAGTTAAGATAACCGGTTCTACTCACAGTTCGCGGGTCATTTACATAGTTTCCTCCTGTATGAAGATTTGCATATCTCCAAACTTCATCTTCTTCATTTGTGATGGTACCGGATACCACTTTAACTCCGTCATATATAAAATTATTATAAAAACGCGGGTCTCTGCCTTTCCATGGATGTGTAGGATCAAAGCCTGATTCAGGGTCATCCAGAGGTAAACCGTTTGCCATTCCAAAATAGTTTACATAATTTGCAGCAGGTGCAAGAACTATACCGTCTCCTTGCGCCATTGGTGATGGCTGGTAAGAGTTCATCTGTCTCCAGAAAGAATCTGCACCATAAGTCGGACTACGTATTATTGCTTCACTTCCACCAGGCATCAACCAGCCTTGTTGTATAGTGTAAAATAAGGATGAATAGTCTTCAAAATCCACAAGTGCATATTGAGTTTCGCCATTTTCAACCATACTTAAGACTTTACCAAAAGCATCAGCTGCTTTTTTAGCCAGTTCTGTGTCATAAGTGCGCGGGCCGTTAATACCATTAGCCATTAATGGACTGCTTGCATATAAGTAGGTTTTCCCCAACATAGAAAGAGCCCAGATCTTGTTAATACGAAGTTCGTTATTATTGGCTGTACGGCGTCCAATCTCTGTATCATCCCAATTTATCGGTAACAGATCTGCTGCTTTTTGAAAATCAGCGGCCATCTTTAATGCATTCTCCTGATATGATTCTCTGGGGAGTGTTAAAGGTTCGTCACTTGGAAGAACTTTATCCACGTAAGGAAGACCACCCCAATATTGTGTAAGCTGGAAGTGAAACCAAGCTCGGAAAAAGTATAACTGACCTTCAATCATGTCTCTTTCAGCTTGAGTAGCATCAGTCATTTTGCCTTCTGCCAACGCTTCCAGTCCCATATTGGCAACCCTTATACCATACCATGATCCGCCCCAGAGTGATTTGTTGAACCTGTCGCCTCCTGCACTCCAGTTACGATCAAGAAAACAGTCTCCCTTACCTATATAGTCACGATAGTTTCCCCTGTCTATACTGAATCCCATAAGATATTCGCCGTTACCTATCGTTACAACTTCATCCTCTCCCCAGTTGAAAGAGCTAACCCAGTTATGTTTTGCTATGTCGGGTGTCAGATGATACATCCTTTCAACAAATCCTTGAAAATTAGTGAAGTTTTTGTAAGCATCATCAGGAGAAATTACCGAATCCGGTGCTTTATCCAGATAGTCAGTACATGCTGTAACACTCAATAAAAGTGCTGCAACTATTCCGTATATTTTATAAATAAACTTTGTCTTCATTATATATATTATTATAAAGAGATTCTTAATCCCAAATTAAAACGTCTCTGCGTCGGATAAGCAGAACCACCTCCTGTGTTTGATTCACGGTCATCCGGCATTTTTGTCCATAAAAACAGGTTGTTACCGTTCACAAATACCTTCAGATTCGTCAATCCTATTTTCTCAATCCATTCTTCCTTACTAAATGTATAGGCTATTTCTGCATATTTTAAGCGAATATATGAACCATCAAAAAGGAAACGAGTTCCATTATTGTATTCACTTGGAATAGTACCCCATCTTGGAAGCGGAACATCAGCATTAGTATCATCCTTTGACCAGTATGAACCTTCATGAAAAGCTGTGTTTCTTACACCTCCCAAACTTGAAAGTCCTACATAGCGGGTTACATTGTTTACTCCGTAGAACTGTACAAATCCACTCCATCCTTTGTAGTCAAGCCCAAACTGTGTGTTCACAGTATTTTGTGGTACTCCTGTAAAGCCGTAAGGAATATTGTCAAATTCTGATATAATACCATCAGCATCATAATCAAGAATTATATAGTTACCCGGGATTCTTGTCTCATTTAAAGCATCGTGTCCGGTGCTGCCATATAGCTCATCCCATGTATTGTAATATCCGTAATCTACATACGAATTATGTTGTCCTATCGCTTTGTTTGCTGATTTTTGATATTCAGGTTTGAATATTGGATCATCAGCTTCAATAATTTTACTGGTAGCTCTTGTATAGAAGAAATTACCCCATAGACGCCAGTCTCGGTTAATCGCTTTATTCCATCTTACTTCTACCTCAAAACCTTCTGTGTCAACTTCACCAAGGTTAGCTGTGGGTGCAGTAACACCATAATAAGATGGTACTGAACGTCTGTCTCCGGACAAAAGAATATTAGATCTGTTTTCTTTGAAATAGTCTAGTGAACCGGAAATTACACCGCCAAAAAGAGCATAGTCGGCTGCAATATCTAGTTTAGTTGAAACTTCCCACTGTAGGTTTGGATTACCAACTTGTGATTCATAATACCATTGGTAAGGACTATCAGATGAGTCAACACCGGTAAGCCCTTGATTGAATGCACCGCCGTAACCCCATGTATCCATATATAACCAGCGTCCGTTGATATTATCATCACCTATTTGTCCATAAGAGGCTCTGAATTTCAACATATCCATCCATCCCCAATCAAGACTTTTTATAAATGGCTCTTCAGAAAATAACCATCCAACTGCTCCAGATTGGAAGAACGCAAACCTGTTTTCAGGTGCGAAAATCTCAGATCCGTTATAAGCTCCGTTATATTCCAACATATAACGTCTGTCAAAATCATAAGTAGTACGGAATACCCAGTTCTCACGGAAAGTCGGAAGTCTGCTTCCTATAGAATATTCCTCTCTGCTGAAGTTACCCATCGCGCCGACAGTATGAAAACCAAAGGTGTTTGAGTAATTAAGCTGAGTTGAGTAATTCAATCTACGGTAAGTAGCACCATTATTAACCGAACCTGCACCGGTTCTCCATGCAATATTGTTTTGGTAGTCAAACTTATTGTTTCCGTCAACTGTCACGTTTGTATATTCTTTACCGGTTTCCGGATCAATCCATTTAAAACGATCGTCTTCCCAGTCAGTCGTGTCGTCAATACCACGTCCGGTTTCCTGAAAACTATTATCAAAGGCTAGTCTTGCATTCAGAGATAACCCTTTTAGTAAGAAGCCTAAATCCTGTTCAATAGTAAAGTCGGTATTTAGTCGGTCAAGAGTAGTATAACCAACACCACTTAAGCTCAAATCTGCCATTGAATTGGTAGATGCTTGTGTAGGGTTAGGGTGATAATAACCATAAGAACCATCGCTGTATCTCGGTCTGAATGCATCTGGAGCTATTCCATAGAATGCTGACCATACAAGATTTTCGTATTGGCCCTGTGTTGCCTTTGTAACAGCGTGGGAGCCTGATAAATTAATCTTTAAAGTCGTGCTTTTCGTTAATGAAAAGTCGAGGTTACTTCTGGCATTAAGTCTGTTGTAACCGAAACCTGTATCATAACCGCGATTGTTATCAATAGATTTGTAAAGGTCACCTTCGTGAGTATAGTCCATACTTACAAAGTATTTTACAAAGTTTGTACCTCCACCAACGTTAACGTTAGCATTGTAAGATGTAGTCACATCTCTTAGAAGTTCGTCTACCCAGTCAACATTTGGATAGCGTTCAAATTCTTCTAGATTAGCTGGCCATCTGTATTTATCAATAAAGTTTTGTGGGCGGTAATTAATCCACTGATCAGGTGCGTAACCTAATTCATTTTCTATAACTCTGTTACGCAACATCAATGCATCATAAGAGTCCATCAGATCGGGCAATTTAGAGTAGGTCTTAAGTGTAGAGCTTACATTAATATCAACGTTTGCTTTACCTTCTTCCCCTCTTTTAGTAGTGATAAGGACTACACCGTTAGCACCTCTAACACCAAACACAGCTGTTGCAGAGGCGTCCTTAAGTACAGAAATAGTAGCCACTGAGTTGATGTCTACACTGCTCATTGGTCTTTCTATACCGTCAACCAACACTAAAGGTTCACTGTTATTCCAGGTACTCACACCACGAATTACAATGTCAGGATCTTCTGCTCCCGGTTGACCAGAAGTAGTCATTGTTACAACTCCCGGAAGATTCCCTGTCAGAGCTTGTCCTAAACTTGTTACACCACCCGTACGTTCCAACACTTTGCTGTTAGTCTGAGCTATGGCACCCACCACACTCTCTTTCTTCTGCTGGCCAAAACCAACAATAATTACTTCCTCCAGCAATTCTGTGTCCTCTGTCAATATAACTGTCAGAGATGATCGTCCATTCAAAGCAATCCTTTGTGTTTGCATACCCACGTAAGTGACAAGAATGGTAGAGTTAGATGGTACATTTAATAAAGTAAAACGGCCATCCAAGTCAGTGACCGTGCCGATTGATTCACCTTCCACCTGAATGGTAACACCTATCAGGGGAATTCCTGCTGCGTCTTCTACAGTACCAGTTAAGGTAATGTTTTGAGCATTAACAGACAGGGGAATTATGCACATCAAAGTGAGACATAATCCCTTAAATAGATTCACAATTTTTCTTTTCATTCTCTAATTTGTTTAGATTAAACAAGTAATTTGTTCTGATTATTGCACCCTTCAACTGTCGTACAATTAACTGAAATTTTTCTCATAAGTTATTTTTAAATTATTTGATTCATTTTTTTTGGTAAAAATTTATTATTAATATGTCTCTTTATATCATTAACTTTATGTAAAAATTGAATAAGCAAGAGTAGATGCTTAGACAATAATATCCTTGTTGTGTCAATATTGGTAGTTTCATAATATTTATGTGAATTTATGTTCAATTACAAAAATAAGATAGAAAAAAAAGAACAGCAAGTTATTATATATGTTATAAAACATAAACTATCAACCAGATAGATATTGTAGGTAATACGTTAACATATAAATTGTATGAAATACAATATGTTAGAGTGGCAGTCTAAGGGAATTGGGATTAATTTGTTTATTATGTTAAAATTTATTCTTCAAGTTGAAATTACGGTTTAGGTTAAAATAATCACTTATTAGATTGATTTGTAAAAAAAGACGTAAGTCTTAAATTAATAAAACTTACGTCTTTTATCGGTGCAAAAAAATATTAATTTTCCTGATCTGATAGTTTACTGATTAATTGTGTCACTATCGGTTTTGGGTTGTGATCTCGATCAAAGAGCAGCGGGTAGTCTGTTCTTCCTCTCACAGGAAATCCGTTTTTCCATGAGTCGCCATCACTTACACCCCACATTGTAACCCTGATTATATTATCACTGTTATCTAAAAACAGATTGAAAAAATCCATCATCCTGTTGTTCCATTCAATTGATACTTCTTCAGGTAATCCTTCGGTGTATGGATCAATCTCTTTCCTGTATGTTTCACGATCTGCAAGATTCGCTCCTCCCATACGACGTGGTTCAGGCAGTGCGCTCATATCTAATTCAGTAATTAATACCTTCACTCCTGCATTTACATAGCCGTCTATTGTCTCCTGATATTCTTCCAATGTGGGTCTTGTCATGCCGATATGTCCCTGCATACCTATTCCATCAATACGCAAACCACGTTCTTTTATAGTATTGATAAGTCTTGTAACAGTTTTCCTTTTTTCAGGATACCACTCATTATAGTCATTGTAATATAATTGTGCATCCGGATCAGCTTCATGTGCATACTGGAATGCCAATGGGATAAACTCTTCACCCAGTATCTCATAAAATTTACTATTGCGATAAGAACCGTCCTCAAGGATAGCCTCGTTAACTACGTCCCATCCCTTTACAACACCTTTATACCGACCCACGACTGTATTTATGTGATTTTTCATTCTCTCCTTCAGGACTTCAGGAGTTACATTCTCTCCATTTTCATCAACACAAAACCATTGGGGCAGCTGTGAATGCCAAATCAAACAGTGTCCAACGATATTTAAATTGTTGTCTACTCCAAACTGAAC
>DATGMV010000409.1:0-6291 GCA_035307185.1 Fermentimonas sp.
TATAAGGTTAAGCCATCTTGCCCGTACATTGATGTTAAATTTCGCAGAAATCCCGATGGTTTCAGTGATGTTATGATGTAAATCATTAATATGATTAAAAAAATAAATCCGTCAGATCATTTTATTCCTAATGGGATATAACTTGACCTGACGGAACATTTTTACCGCATATGTATTCTGCGTTAAGATAACCCTAAAACACTACTTCTTATATCTTGACACCAATAATTTACATATACACTCTTATTTGTGAACAACAATTTATAAACAGTTGTTCATTACAACTCCCTGTATACCTGTTAAATATAAGATACAAACGTTAAAGACTCGACCGGTATTGACAAAAAAAAACTGCCTTACATTCATAAGACAGTTTTTTAAAACCTGTAACGGTTATTTAGGACTATTCAATTTTTTGGGTATCATTTCATTAGTGAGTCAGGATCTAAATTATCATGCTCTATATCAAGGAAATATTTATATGTACCTACCTTTAGTTCACTACAAGCATCGTAATCACAAACAATGCTACCTTTTTCGTGCAATTGAAGCGCACTAATTGTCCACATTTGATTAATTGGACCTTCTACTGCATGATATAATGCTCGTGCTTTATTGTGACCATTAACAAGGATAAGCACCTCTTTGGCATCAAGGATGGTTCCTACTCCCACTGTTAATGAAGTTTTTGGAACTTTGTTAACATCATTGTCAAAGAATCTCGAATTAGCAATTACAGTTTCTGTTGTTAAAGTTTTAATTCTTGTTCTTGAAGAAAGAGATGATCCCGGCTCATTAAAAGCTATATGCCCATCAGAACCTATACCTCCAAGAAACAGATCTACACCACCAACATCTTTCATTGCCTTTTCATATGCAGCGCATTCTGCCTCCGGATCTTCTGCCATACCATTTAAAATATGTACATTCTCTTTTTTAATATCTATATGATCAAAAAAGTTTTTCCACATGAATGTATGGTAGCTTTGTGGATGATCTGAAGAAAGTCCAATGTATTCGTCCATATTAAATGTTACAACATTCTCAAAAGACACCTGCCCCGTTTCATACAGTTTGATTAAAGCATTGTATGTTTTTAGTGGGGTTGAACCGGTTGGTAAGCCTAAAACATAAGGATTTAAAGCTGTTGGATTAGCTTTGTTTATCTTTGCTGCGATGTAATTAGCAGCCCACTGAGCCATTGAGTCGGCTTCGGGTTGAATTATAAGTCTCATAATTTTAATGTATTGTTAATTTTCTTTTTTATTATCACAATTCAAAAAATTCATGCATTTTTAATTTTATGCATCAACTACTTCAGTACGCACTGAAAGTAGCTTTTCAGCCATTTTTTTACCAAGGCTTTGAGCGGCTTCTTGAACATCGTTAAGCATCCCCTGCTTAATTACTACCGGATCGGCTATTAATTCGAATTCCATATCATTAGCAAAAGCAAGTAAATTCTTTGCAGAGGCATCAGACCAAGTAAACCCTCCGAAACAGCCAAAGACTCTGTTTTTAACACTACGATTTTGTAATGAAGATACAAGACTCTCTACCTCGGGGTAGAGTTTATTGTTGTAAGTAGGGGAGCCAATTATTAGACCTTTGTACTTAAATACATCTCTAATTATATCAGAAACATGACTTTTTGCAACGTTGTGCATTACAATATCTTTTAAGCCGCTCTCGGCTGCAGCACATGCTATTGTTTCTGCAAGCTCCTCTGTATGACCATACATACTTCCGTATGCAATAACTAATCCGCTATCAGACTCATACTTACTTAGCTTATCGTATAGTTTAATAACTTCATCGGCATCTCCATCCTTAGTCCAAACCGGACCATGAGTAGAACAAATAATTTCAATTTCAACGCCAGACATCTTTTTCAATGCTGTCTGTACAGGTGAGCCAAACTTTCCTACAATATTTGAGTAGTAACGTATCATCTCGTCACAATACTTTTCTGTTCGTAATTGCGTATCAAGTACACCACCGTCTATTGTACCAAAAGTTCCGAAAGCATCTCCACTGAACACAATCTTCTTCTCTTTGACATAGGTCATCATTGTTTCTGGCCAATGAACCATAGGGGTCATGAAAAATTGCAAGGTGTTATTGCCAAGGGCAAGTTCTTGCAGATCCTCCATTTGAATTAAATTTCTTGTAATACCGTAATAACCTTTAAGCATTTCAACAGAACGCTTATTACCTACTATTTGTATATCAGGATATCTTGAGACTAATAGTTCAATAGACCCCGAATGATCAGGCTCCATATGATTTACTACGAGGTAGTCAATCTTTTTGTCTCCTAAAACTGATACTAACTTCTTAAAGAAAACATCTGAATAGCAGATATCAACAGTATCGATCAGGGCTACTTTCTCATCATCAACAATATATGAGTTATAGGAAACTCCATGTGGTAAAGGCCACATGCTCTCAAACAGATGTTTAGTTCTGTCGTTTACGCCAACATAATAGATATTGTTGGCAATCTCAAAAGGTTTATACATATATTTTACTTATTCTTATTCTTCTTTTTCTTTTGTCGGGGTTTAAACATATCAGATTGCTTAGGTGTATCGGCAACCACAGCCGGTTTTCTGAGTCCGTTTACAATAAGCCAAACTCCCCAAATAATAAAAGGTATGCTCAACCACTGTCCAATATTTAAACCGGTTGCTTCAATCATTGAATATTCTTCTTCAACCTGAACATTTTTAACGAACTCTACAATTAAGCGAAATAGGAAAATTATAAATATACCTACTCCTGTAATAAGTCCTTTTCTATCTTTGGCACTTGTGTTAAAATACATATACATAGTAATAGCAAAGACAGCTAAATAAACTAATGCCTCATAAATTTGAGTTGGATGAGATGGTTCTGTATATATTGGTTCGGCTCCATTCATCCATTGGTAGAGATTATCAATAAATCTGAAACCCCATGGTTGATCAGTTGGTCCGCCATAGATCTCATGATTCATAAGGTTGCCAAAGCGTATCATAGCAGCAGTAAATCCGGTAGGCACCATTACCCTGTCGAAAGTCCACAACATGCTTTGTTTTGTGATTTTGCGGGAATAGAGCCATACAGCTATGATTATACCTATTACACCACCATGACTTGCAAGACCTCCCTCCCAAACCTTAAGCATTTCAAAAGGATTAGCAAGATAGTACTCAGGTTCATAAAAAAGGCAGTGACCTAATCGCGCTCCTGCGATTATACCCACTATCATATATACAAAAAGTGAGTCGAACCACTTCTCCGGCAAATCTTCCTTTTTAAAGATTTTTTGTACGATATATACAGCTACGATAAGACCAATTACCCAAAACAGTCCGTACCATCGTATTTCACGACCAAGTACAGTAAATAATGTTGGGTCTACATTCCAGGTTACTGAGAGTAGTATATCCATGTTAATAAATATTTTTTACAAAGATAGTGAAAAAGTAGCAACTTCTACACCAGCTTATTAATCCAGTATTCTTTTTCGCCCGGCAGTAAATCTATAACCGGAACCTCAATTAATGTATATGCTCCCGGTTGTTGCTTCATAGTTGCACGTGCTGAACAAACAAGGACCTGTGCAGTTAGCGCAGGATTGTTAATTCTCATGTCAAAACTAAATAATTGATTTTGTGTTTTTCCGGAGACTCCTTTTCTTTCCATCAAAACTCCATGCCCCATATCTTTCAGGGCGTCAACATCATCCACTTGAAATACATGTGTTTCATCATGCACGAAGTAATCATCTTCTTTTATAGATTTAGATACATTGTGAAAGTTAAATCCATCTTCCAATTCAACATAAACCATTCTGCGATGAACTCCTGTACCTGTTGGGATTGTCATTGAAAGTGCGTTTCTGACCCCTTTAATTGCTTTTACGGCAACTGTGTGCCCCATACTCATGCCGGGACCGAAATTAGTGTATGTTATACCTTTAGGTGCTAATGCTTCTAAGAGTGTACGTATCACTGAGTCACTCCCCGGATCCCAGCCTGCGGCGATAATCGACACAGCGTTATTTTCTTTTGCTACTGAATCTAAAGACTCACGAAGTTGAACTATCTTGGAGTGAATATCAAAACTATCTACTGTGTTTATACCAAGTTGAAGACACTCTTTTGCAAAAGACTCTACACTTCTTGTGGGTGTACTTAAAAAAGCTACATCAACATTTTCAAGTTCTGATATAGATGTAACTACTTTATATCCTGACAACTCAGCAGGTACTTTTGTTATATCTCGTCTTACGATGCCTACTATCTCGAAGTCATTAGCTGTTTCAAGTGATTCCAATACATACTTACCAATGTTACCGTAACCTACTACTGCTGCTCTTATTTTGTGTTGCATAAAATTTTATTTAAAAAAATTGTAATACCACAAAAGTAAAAAAAAATGGAGCAACACATAACATATTGCTGAAATTCATATCAAATGGAACTTCCGGGATCGTGATCGGTATTGTCTTCTTCCTGCTCATCGTCTGGTTCTTCTTCCCAAACTTTAACTGGACGTTGAGGTCCCTGTTTTCTGAAAAATACTGATACAATAAGTCCACTTATTGCACCCGACAGGTGTCCTTCCCAGGAAATTGTTACATCAACAATCTCTGCTATTGGGAAAATACTCCATATTGTACTCCCATAAATAAAAGCTACAACAAGTGATACTGCAATCAGCGGAATATATCTCCTGAATATTCCACTAAAGAAGAGAAAAAACAACATCGCAAAAACGAGGCCACTGGCTCCTAAGTGATATGAACTTCTACCAATTATCCATGTTAGCAGTCCGCTTAAAAACCACAGATAAATAAATGCAGGAAATGCTATATTTCGATAAAAATAAAAGAGTAGCCAAATTAAAATTAATAGAGGTAATGTGTTTGACCACAGATGAGAAAAGGAGGAATGCAAGAATGGAGAAAACACTATACCAATCAACCCTTTTGGAGATCCGGGTAAAATTGCAAGCTTAGACATTCCGCTCTCAAACACTCTGCTATGATCTAAAACAAATGCAAGCCAAACAAATGTAACAAACAGAATTGACGGAATTAAAGCCAATCGGATTCTCTTCTTTTCGAAACTATGATAATCGTCATTGACCATTTATTTATTACTTTAACGTATTTCTTGATTTTATACAAATCTAATTCTTTTTTTTATTTGTTCTATATTTTCAAAATTCTTATCTTTCGAAATAATTAATAGAACTCGCATAAACTTTAAACTACCAAGAGATGAGTTATCTGAAATTCAACAGAGACCTGATGATAAACCTCGAATATTCTTTATACAGAAATGTATTAAGAACTAACAGAAAGGGAGCTTACCAAAACACTTCGATATCAGGTTGCAACACAACAAAATATCAGGGTCTTTTAGTGATGCCGGTACCATTTCTGGATGATGAGAATCACCTTATATTATCTTCTTTCGATGAAACAGTGATACAACGTGGAGCCGAGTTTAACCTTGGTATACATAGATATGCAGGTGATAATTACAGTCCAAAAGGTCATAAGTACATTCGCGAGTTCAACAGCGATAGTATACCAAAAACCATTTTCCGTGTAGGAGGAGTAGTTTTATCTAAAGAGATTATGTTTTCTTCAAAAGAGAACAGATTGATGATTAGATACACATTACTTGATGCGCACTCTCCAACAACTATTAGGTTTAAACCATTCCTTGCTTTCAGAAAAGCTTCACAACTCACTATGGAAAATGATCAAGTAGATAAATCATACAGAGAAGTTGAGAATGGTATAACCACTTGTATGTATAGTGGATATCCGGAGTTGTTTATGCAATTTAATAAAAATCCCGAATTTGTATATCATCCCGACTGGTATCGGGATATCGAATATATACAGGATTTACAGAGTGGTGATACTTACAGCGAAGATTTGTATGTACCTGGTTATTTTGAGATGTCAATTGCTAAGGGTGAAGAGATTGTTTTTTCTGCAGGTGATATTTTGGTTGACACTTCGAATCTGACGAGTGAGTTTAATTTTGAGATTAATAAAAGAACTCCTCGTTCGAGCTTTTACAATTGCCTAAAGAACTCGAGCCACCAGTTTTATTATAATCCGGGCAAGGGTGAGAGTTATCTACTTGCCGGCTTTCCATGGTTCAAGGTAAAGGCACGTGATCAATTCATTTCTCTTCCAAGATGCACACTATCCGTTGGTAAGCACAATGACTTTGAAAACATTATGGACAGTGCAATACCACACCTTAAAGACTTCATGAT
>DATGMV010000410.1:0-2896 GCA_035307185.1 Fermentimonas sp.
GGAATAGCTCAATATCATATGTTGAACCCCTTGGAGAAAGCTATTTCTTACAGTTCTCTTACAACTACCGACAGAATTCATCAATATCCGACAAAGATACCCGAATACAGGATAAAGAAGGCAACTACACCGTCTTAGATAAACTATATAGCAGACTTAACGATAACAACTCAACAAATCAAAACTTTGGCATAAACCTCCGTACAAGAAAAGAAAAATATGACTATACCGTAGGTTTTAATGTACACCCTTCAAGCTCAGTTCGCAAAACATTCATTGGCGATTCATTAATTAGCGATATAACGCAAAATGTTACTAACTACTCACCCAGCGGACATTTCAACTACCGCTGGTCGAGACAACAAAACCTTCGTTTCACCTACAATGGTAATACCTCTCAACCCTCGGTAAATCAAATTTCACCTGTAGTTGATGTGAGCAATCCTTTAAACATCAGATATGGAAACCCCAACCTCAAGCCCTCGTTCAGTCACCGCCTGAACCTACGGTATCAGCACTCAATACCTGAGCAAAATCGCTTTTATATGCTTAACAGCGATTTTAACTACACCTCAAACGCGATAGTATCTTCACGCTTCACCGATCCTGAAACAGGAAGAAGAGAAAACACCTTTGAGAATGTTGATGGTAACTGGAATGGAAGCATCAGATTCACCACCACCCAACCACTCAAAAACAAAAAGTTTTCAATATCAACCACCTCTAATGCAAGTTACGGAGTAAACAACGGATTCTCAAATAACGAAGAAAATGTTAACAGGCAACTCAATCTTTCAGAAAACCTTAGCTTAAACTACATATCTGAAAAAATGGTCTTTTCTATACGTGGTAACATATCTTACAATAAAGTAAAAAACAGTTTAGAAGGGCAACAAGACAGAGAGTATATGAATTATGGTGCTTCGGCAAACTCAACAGTATACCTGCCATACGACTTCAACATACAGAGTGACATAAGATACTCCACCAACTCCGGTTATGCCGATGGCTTCAAGCAAAACGAAACACTTTGGAATGCTTCAATAGAGAAACAAGTATTAAAACAAAAAAACGGAATAATCAGATTAAAGATTTACGATATCTTGCAGCAACGCAGCAATATTCGCAGAAATGTCACATCAAACTTCATAAGAGATACAACAAGTAATACTTTAACAAGCTACTTTATAGTAAGTTTTGTTTACAGATTTAATGCATTCAGTGGAGGAGGATCGTCTCAAAATCCTAATAGAAGAGGAACAAACAGAGGAAGTGAATTTGGTAATAGATCAAGAATAAGGTAGTTAAAATTTAAACTAAATAAATTAATCAACGCTCAAGAATCCAGGCATCAATATGTTTAGGATAATTCTTATGAACCTCTTTCAAATATGATTCGGCATCTTCTTCACTACTAAAAGATGCTGCATAAACATCAAAACGTTCGGGACGCTCAAGCCAGCTTGCATTAGTAAAGCCCTCTTCTTGTAGTGATTCTATCAAACGTGTAGCAGAAACTTCACCTCTAAAAACACCCATAACAATATAATAAGCCGGCCCATCAACCAACTCCTCCTGTACTTCAGCAACAGGTATTGTTGAACTATTATCAACCTCTGCAACCTGTACATCATTAGAATACACTCTTTGCTGTTTAGGCTTCAACCACTCGGTCTCATAAGAAATATTGGCCATCTGCCTGCCAATTGTAGTATCACTAACAGGTAAAATAAACATCAAAGTCACAATAGCGGCAACTGCAGCTGCAGCCACACCCACCCTTCTCAAACTCCTTAGTTTATTTTCAACAAAATCAGGTTCTTTTACTTCTGCTACACTTTCAACTTGCGCCAACTCGCTCAGTTTAACTTCGTTAAGACCAAAATAACCCGGTCTCACAAAAGCACCCGGCTTAAATGTAAAACGATTATCTTCGGTAACAGAAAAAGAACCTAACCTATCAAGATCAAGATAACTCTTATCTCTAAGAATCTGCTTTATCTTTGAAACATCCTGCTCAATATTCCACATAGCCCTCTCAAAAGTCAGATCATATGTCTTCATATAAGACTCTGCAAGCAGACCATCGTTATGTTTTAAATCGCGATTAAAAACCAACTCACAAGCAGGAGGTAAATATGATGACACACCATTCCTTTTGGAATGAATTGCGTTAATCACAAAACCTCCCAAATCGGGAATAATAACACAATTATGTTCGTGTAACAAAAACTCTATGTGAGAGACAAGTCGGTTCATAGTACAAAGATAAAAATATTCCTTAAATAACAATCAGAAAAAACTATTTTTTAACCTTATCCGGATTTCGGTTAGCAAAATCCTTCCAACTCTTATATTTCGCATCACCGGTTGTAACACCAGTTTGGTAATAATGGCACAGCGCAGCTGCGAGACCATCAGTCGCATCCAACTCGGTCAACATACTCTCATCAGGTATATGCAATGTCTTTTGCAGCATATAAGCCACCTGCTCCTTAGCAGCTCTGCCACTGCCTGTAATAGACATCTTAATCTTCAGAGGAGCATACTCAAAAATTGGTATATCGCGTGAGATGGCAGCTGCCATAGCAACACCTTGAGCACGTCCCAGCTTCAACATACTTTGCACATTCTTACCATAAAAAGGAGCTTCAATAGCCAACTCATCAGGCAAATACTCCTCTATCAATCCTATTATCCGTGAATATATTTTTGCGAGCTTAATATAATGATCGTCATACTTCCCTAACTTCATCACCCCCATTGCCTCCATCGAAGGTTTGTTGTCAAGCACTCTAAGAATACCGTATCCCATTACCTGGGTTCCCGGGTCTATACCCATAATAATTCTTTCTTTCTGCATCTAATAATCAATTGTCTGCATAAGAGTAGAGAA
>DATGMV010000411.1:0-4011 GCA_035307185.1 Fermentimonas sp.
TGGGATAAAGCATACGTTAACATGTATGCTCCACATGCTTCTTATTACCACGGTGAGGAGCTGCTTCGTGAACCTTTTTATACTACTCGGTGGGATATTAATTCATGTGAAAGACATAGAATTTTTATTTCATCTTCGGCATATTCTAGAAAAGGTTTTCACATTCTTGTTAAAGCAGCTGGGTTACTAAAACATAAATATCCAGATATAAAAATTGTAGCCCCTCTGTCCTCTATGCGTGTTAATGCTCCAAGATGGGTTGATTTTTTGATTTCTGAAGATTACACTGTCTACCTGAAAAAGGAGATAAAACGATGGAATCTAGAGAAGAATGTAGTACTACTCAAAAGATTAAATTCCGACGACATGGCGCGTGAGTATCAAAAATCTCATGTTTTTGTATTGCCTTCTTTTCAGGAAAATAGCCCTAATTCATTAGGAGAAGCTATGATGATAGGTACACCATCAATTGCAGCACCTGTGGGGGGGGTAATGAATATGGTTCAAGATGAATCTAGTTCATTAATCTTTCCTTCTGGAGATCATGTGATGATGGCTCATCAGATTGACCGCTTATTCTCGGACGATCAACTCGCTTTGAAAATTAGTAGAAATGGGCGATTGATTGCTGAACGACGGCATGACGTGGAAGCATCTACCATGGAATATATGAAAATATATTCAACGGTGATTGAGCGACATAATTTTTGATTTTAATTGTTAGGGAAAATGAACACTGTAAATAAACAGATTGTAAGCCAATTATTGCCTATGTCCGCATTGTTATTGGCAATTTATTCGGTACTACCTTACATGAAACCTGGTATTCCAATGGCTACTACGTTGAACAATACGACTTTGTGGTGGGCAATCTCCATATTAATCCTTATTACCTTTTTTATGTCGAGATACTTTTTTTTTGATAGAAGGAACTCGGATAATATGCTCATAATTTGGATTTATCTTTTATGGAATGTTATGTGTATTGTTAGAGGAATGTTCGTGGCTGAGATGTATTGGGACTGGAAGGGGTTGATTGCTAATACAATGGCTCTGATGCTTCCTGTTGTTATTTTTTCAGCGACTAACAGGATGGTAGTGCAATCACTATTGGCATTCTATATAAAATACGCATTACCTCTGTTTTTCATTTTTGGACTTATTATTCGAACCGATGCTTTTGGATTTTATCTGAATCCGATAAGTTTCCTGCTGTTTTTTATTCCAATATTAACAAAACGTCAAAAAATTATAGTTTTGACTGCTGCTGCTATTGTTTTAATATCTGATTTAGGTGCTCGAAGCAATGTTATTAAGTTTGGAATTCCCTTTATTATTCTACTGGTATATTATTTTAGGAACAAAATATCTACAAGGATTCTAGAAGCAGGTCGTATCGCATTTTTTATAATTCCATTGGTCCTTTTTGGTCTAGCAGTAAGTGGTGTTTTCAATGTTTTTAAAATGAATGAGTATTTATCCGGGGACTATACTTCAATGGGAGTGGATGGTGAAGGTAATCGAGTTGAACAGGACGTGACTGCAGATACCCGAACTTTCCTTTACGAAGAAGTTTTAGAATCTGCGGTGAATAACAATTATTGGTTATTGGGACGGACTCCGGCAAGAGGGAATGATTCAAATACATTCGGTGTATATGAATCAGAACTAACAGGTAGGTATGAGCGCTTAAGAAACGAGATTGGCTTAGCCAACGTATTTACTTGGACGGGGCTAGTGGGTGTAATCTTTTACTCTTTGATTTTCTTCAGAGCCTCCTTTTTAGCCGTTAATAGGTCACGAAATATTTACGTGAAAATGGTGGGAATTTATGTAGCATTTCGTTGGCTTTATTCGTGGGTAGAAGATGTGAACAATTTCTCACTCAATTATTTCATGTTGATGGTCATGATTGGTCTTTGCTTTTCTTTTTCGTTTCGGAATATGACTAGTTGTGATGTAACTGTTTGGGTTCGTGGAATATTTGATCTGCGTTATGTGCGTCTGCAGCAAAATTTATTTAAAAGAAATCACGATGAACAAAGTGAGTATGGCAGTATTACTAACCTGCCACAACAGGAAAAATAAGACTATTGCATGCCTTTCTTCGCTTTTTCAGGCGACGATTCCGTCCCAATACATAGTGGATATTTTCCTAACGGATGATGGTTCAACCGACGGAACATCTGAAGCTATAAAAGAATTATTCCCCGAAGTGCAAGTTATAAAGGGGAGTGGCAATCTTTTTTGGGCCGGAGGAATGCGACTTGCATGGGAGACAGCCATGAACAAAAAGTCGTATGACGTTTACCTGTTAATTAACGATGATGTGGTACTATATGCGGACTTCTTCCTAAAACTCGTTGAAACTGACGTGTATGCTTATTCAAAAACAGGTAAAAAAGGTGTCTATACGGGTGCTACCATTGATGATAGAAGCAAAGCCGTTACTTACGGTGCTAGCAGGATAAAGAATTACAAATTGATAGTGAGAGGTCATCGGATTGTGCCGACCGACCAACCACAAAAGTGTGACATCACGAATGCAAATATTCTTTGGGTAAGTAAAGAAGTAGTAAATGAGTTGGGTATTTTCGACTATCGTTTCACTCACGGTCTCGCCGATCATGATTATTCTCTACAGGCTGCTAAAAAACAAATTCCTGTGTTATTAGCTCCTGGTGTATGTGGCGTATGTATTCATGATCATGGGAAAAATTGGAGAAGCAATAACTATCCTCTTAAGGAAAGAATTGCTTATTTGAAGAGTCCTAAAGGGTTGGCTTACCGTGAATATCTTTATTATATAAGAAAACATTTCCCAATGTTTATTCCCTATTCCTTTATTATGTTATGGATGAAAACACTTTTTCCGGTTGTATGGGATCGTTTGAAAAAGTAAATTAGACTTGTAGCATAATAACTATTGATTAGTAATATCAGGTTGAATATTTATTGAAAATAACGAATTAATATATAAAGAAATGCTTGTTGAAGTATCTAAAGAAGTATATAGGAAGCACTTTCCTACTGATGCCAGTCCTTTTATCAGCGAAGCGTTCGTGGAGCTTACTGAAATAAAACAAGAGAGGATAATTAGATTGATGAGAAAGGACGACCCATCCATGGGACTACTTGTAGGATTGAAGGATGGTGTGTTGCGTTCGCCTTATTCAGCACCCTTTGGTGGTTTCCATTATACTCATGAATATATGTTTTTTAATCCTGTATACGAGTTTCTCTCGGATTTGAAGGAGTATGTCGATCGTGAGGGCTTTAAGCAGTTGTCGATTACACTGCCACCTGATCTGTATCAAGTTAATATGAACGCGAAATTGATTAATGCTTTTATACAATTGGGTTTTGTTATGGAAGTTCCCGATATAAATAATTGGGTGAATTTGAAAGAGTTCGATGGGATATGGGTTAAAAATGTAGTGACACAGAATTGTCGGAAAGCAATTAGGAATGGCCTTGTTTGGTCGGTAGTAACTGACAGAGATGCGCTGAAAGAAGTTTATAGTGTAATTAGTAGGAATCGAGAGGAGCAGGGACGTATGATTCATATGACTTTGGAGGATATTATAGAGGTGAGACAAATTTTCCCTGTCGATTTTTTTGCGATTCGTGAGGAGAATGGGAATTGTGTTGGAGCGGCTATTTTCTATCGGGGACATGAAAAAATTGTTCAAGGTATTTTCTTAGGAGATGATTTAGAGAAACGGAACCTAGGGATTATGAATTATATGTACATGAATGTGTATAACTATTATAAAGAGCAAGGAATGGAATATATAGATTTGGGAACTTCCAGTTTGGGAGGTGAGCCAAATTCAGGATTGATCAGGTTCAAGGAATTACATAATGGGAAAACTTCGCTCAGGTATACGTTTACTTGGGCACCTTAAAATAAAAAAAATAAAAATCATGCTACGACAATTTGAATTGTTTGATGGAATGCTAGAAGACTTGTCTCCTAGCAAGCAGCTGATAACCACGTTGAATGCTCAT
>DATGMV010000412.1:0-3145 GCA_035307185.1 Fermentimonas sp.
AAAAAAACTAATTAATTCTCATAGGTTCTATAAGAAAATTCATGGGTTTGATTCGCGTTATCTGGCTATGCCTGTTTATGATCCGGTGATAATACGTACTCTTAATCCATTTCAGGATGCTTGTGTTTTTGTAAATAAGGGACTGTTTGATATTTTCTTTGAGGATTTGAAACAGCCTGCACTCTACGTGAAACGTATTGATTATCACTATTTTGATTGCAAATCGACACTAATTACTGAAGCTGAAGCAATATCTGTTCTGTCTAAAAAGGAAAAGTTTATTATAAAACCCAGTACTAATTCACATGGTGGTGTGGGAATAAAAATTATAAGAAATTATAAGAGTGAACAGGAGATAAAAACTCTTATTAGTGGATACAAAGGCGATTTCATTGTTCAGGAGATTGTTGATCAGCACCAGGATACTGCTAAATTCAATCCGGAATCATTAAACACTATACGTGTAATATCACTATTCATTAATGGCAAAGTTACTATTCTTAAGTCGGCACTAAGATGCGGACAAAATGGAGCAGAGGTTGATAATGCTACTTCCGGTGGATTGATGATCAATATAAAAGAGGATGGTTATTTAGATGACTTCGGAGTTGACTCCAGTTTTGAGAAGGTATATGAAACTCATAATGGTGTAAGGATAGCGGGGCAACGTATTGTTGATTTTCCGAAGCTTGAGAGTATTGTCTTGGAGAATCATCCAAGGCTTTACCCTACCCTGCATCTTATTGCATGGGATTTTGCTATAAACAGTATGGGTGAGCCGGTTTTCATTGAGGGCAATACAAAGGTTCCGGGAATATTCTGGATACAGTTGTGTGGTGGACCAATTTTTGGTGAGATGACAGAGGAGGTTGTTGAATTTGTAAATAAAAGGATTCATGGAAAATAATGGATTTAGAAAAAAGGTAGTTACTGTAGGGGTATTTGATTTCTTTCACTTGGGCCACTTGAATGTGCTTGAGGCTGCAAAAAAACATGGAGATTACTTGATTGTTGCTGTACATGATGATAAGCTGAACACAAAAGGGGTGGAATTCCTATACAGTCTTGAAGAACGTATGAGATTTGTTGAAAGCATAAAATGTGTTGATGAAGTTATCCCTTATGAGAGGGTTGATCTATTACTTCCAAAAATTGATTTTGATGTATTTGCTTATGGTCCCGATCAAAACCATCAGTATTTTCAGAAAGCATTTGAATGGTGCGAGCAGAACAATAAGGAGATGGTTATGCTTCAGAGAACGGAAGGAATATCATCAACCCGCATACGTGAAATAATAAATAAGAAAGAGGTATAATGGATAAAGTCCGCGAAGACAGCTTGGTGATTATTCCTAAACCGGAATATATTTCCTGGGAGGATATTACAAAATTACTGCATATGGGGTATTCCGAAAGAGCGGAAGAGGGACTGAATTACTCAGCTACAAATCAATCGATAGAGAAAACAATAGCCAGAGTTGGTGATGGGGTTTGTCTGGTTGCTTTGCTGGATGGGAAACTGATAGGTACAGAATCATATAATCTGATTAAGAAAAAAAACCTGAAGTGGAAAAGGTGGTATCAGGATAAGGAGTATTACTATCTGCACTCTTTAACAGTGCATCCTGATTATAAAAGAAGAGGTATTGGTCTTAAGATAAGGAATTATATCCGTGATGAAGCTATAAAAAAAGGGGTTGGTTCTCTGATTTCTGACACTTCTGAAGATGCAAAATGGCTGATTGACTGGTATGATCGTTTGGGTCATAAGAAAGTAGGTTATCTCTCGCATTCGAGTACTAATTATTACAGTGTTGTGATGAGAACTCCCATCAGTGGAAAGAAATATTCGGAAGGATACAGAAAATTCAGGCTTTTTCTTTCATTCTTGTTTATCAGATTAATTTTGAAAAAGAATGGAGAATGGAGATTTATAGGAAAGGTTGCTGAAAAAGCTTACAGAGCATTATTCCTGAAAAATAAATAAATAAATAAATATGAGGCCACTTACAGATTCGGAGACTAAAGATATATTATTGAATATTCTGGTGGAGATTGATGCTTTTTGCTCAAAAAACAATCTGAAATATTATTTAGCTTACGGTACACTTTTAGGAGCAGTTAGGCACAACGGATTTATTCCATGGGATGATGATATTGATATCTGTATGCCACGCCCAGATTATGAGAAGTTTATTTCAACTTTCGAAAGTAAAGACTCCAGATATCAGGTTGTATCTCACTTAAAAGATAGGAATTTCCCCTATTACTTCGCGAAAGTACATGATACAAATACTCTTTTGGAAATAAAATCTACCTATAAGAATCAAATGGGTTTATATGTTGATATATTTCCTATCGATGCCATGCCTTCGGATAAGGGTTTGCAAAAGAAATTTATCAGGAAGTTCAATTTCTACAGGAATATATATAATATCAGAAGTATTAAGCTGAACAGACAAAGAAGTTTCCTGAAAAACCTTTTTTTGCTTGCAAGCAGACTTGTAACCTTTTTTATTCCATCTTCTTATTTGCCATACAAAGTTGACAAAATAAGTAAAACTTATAATTATGATGAACATAATTTAGTGTCGATTGCGGCAACAATAGATCAGCGACTAATTTTAGATAAAGATATGTTTTCTGATGGTGTGAAATTAAAGTTTGAAAGTATAGATGCCAACGTGCCAAAAAATTATTCTGAAATTTTATCTAAAAGTTATGGCGATTATATGAAACTTCCACCAATTGAAAAACAAATATCACATCACGCACAAAAAGCATACATTATTATCTGATAATTATTATTTTTGTTGGTTTTATAATTTGACTGTTAAGAACATGTTTTATAATATATTTGTTTAACATCAAATTAAAACATAAAGAAACATAGCAGCTATTTTTGCAATTTATTATATGAAGAGAAAGCACACATTTCCCGGAGTTTTTACATTTTTTTTGTTGGTAATAGTATCATTTAACGGATGTTTGGTAGATATCCCTAATACGAGACCGGAAGGACCTACAACAATTGTATATGGAAGAGTATTAAACAATGAAACAAAGGCTCCTGTCAGCAATGCTGTAATCAGTGATGGGTTTTCAACTACTCTAACAAACAGTCAGGGTAATTACCGATTTGAAA
>DATGMV010000413.1:0-5629 GCA_035307185.1 Fermentimonas sp.
TAAATAGAGTAAAATGAAAGTATTTAATTAAAAAGTAGAGTTTATGAAAAGAAAACTAACAATGTTTTTGGCCCTTTTCTTTGTAGGAATTGGGATTGCTATGGCTCAAACACAAGTACGGGGTACCGTAGTTGATGATCTTGGTGAGCCAGTAATTGGGGCAACTATACAGATTAAAGGAACTACTCAGGGAACAGTAACAGATATTGATGGTGTTTTTAATCTGACTGCTCCAGCCGGTGGTACTTTGGTGATTTCCTATGTTGGATATACAACACAGGAAGTAAGGGTTGCTCCAACAGTAAGAGTTGTTCTTAGTACAGATACTGAGTTGCTGGATGAAGTAGTTGTAGTAGCCTATGGTACTGTAACAAGAGAAGCAAAAACCGGTTCGGTAAGTTCGGTCAGTGGTACCGATATTTCAAATGCTCCCGTGGTTTCTATGGATAAGGCACTTGGAGGTAAAATTGCCGGTGTATCTATTACATCTTCTTCAGGGCAACCGGGTGCAGCATCGTCTATACGAGTGCGTGGTACTTCCTCTATAAATGCAGGTAATAATCCATTGTGGGTAATTGATGGTATACCGGTATTAACCGGAAATCCAAACGATTTTCTTAATACAGGAAATGTTCTTTCAACAATAAATCCAAACGATATTGAAAGTATAACAGTACTGAAAGACGCAGCGGCGTCATCTATTTACGGTTCTCGTGCTGCAAATGGTGTAATTCTTGTTACAACTAAGAGCGGTAAGGAAGGAAGAACAAATTTTAATGCTCGTGTTAAATATGGAGCATCGTGGCTTGCGAATGATAACGATTTTGGAATTATGAACGCTGCTCAACTCCTAGAATATCAGAGAGATGCTGCTGTTAATGCTGGCAATGATCCTGATAATCCAACTGATCCATATTATCGACCTAATGAATTGTTGAGTCGCCCACTTACAAATTGGATGGACCATCTTTCACGAATGGGTAATATTCAAGAGTATGAGATTAATGCTTCAGGCAGCAACGCTAAAGCTACATATTATAGCTCACTTGTTTATAATAGAACAGACGGGGTATTTTATGGTGTAGATATGAACAAGATTTCCGGTCGTCTGAATGCAGATTACAAATTAACAAATACTTTAGAAACTGGAGCAAGGGTAAACTTTTCATACACAAAAGGTAGTGATGTACCTATGCAGTCTCTATATTACTCCAATCCTGTTTTTGCAGGCATGATGATTCTTCCGTGGACACCTGCTTACAACGATCAGGGAGATCATAATGTAGATATATTGGAAAACAGTAGAACAAACCCTCGTGCAACAGCTGAGTATGATGATCAGTATGGTAAATCTTACCAAATACTTGGAAATATTTATCTTCAATATAGACCTATCAGACAACTGACATTCAAAACCAATAACGCTGTAGAAACGATAAATAACGACGGACGCAGATATTGGTCACCAGAAACAAGTCAGGGTGATGCAACTTTGCAGGTTTCACGCAGCAGTAATTTGCAGCTTACTACATCTAACACTGCAACATATAATGATCTGTTTGATGATATTCATAATGTTCGTGTGTTGCTAGGACAGGAAGCTCAAAAATATACCAGTGATTATTTATATTCGTATGCTCCAGACGTAAATCCTGATATACCTTATGTTCAAACTGCACCTCAGTCGGGTGTAGAAGCAGAACAAGGCTATTCAGCAACAACATTACTTTCGTTCTTTAGTATGTTAGATTATAATTACGACGAAAAGTACTATTTACAAGCTTCATTACGTAGTGATGGAAGTTCGTTGTTTGGTTCAGAAAACAGATGGGGGACTTTCTACTCAGTAGGAGCTTCATGGAATATTCATAGAGAGAGTTTTATGGATAATTTAGATTTTGTAAATCTATTGAAATTACGTGCAAGCTACGGTTTAAATGGTAATAACAATATTGAAGCTTACAGAGCTTACGGAGTTTATGCAAGCACACAATATAACGGAGCAACCGGTATGAGACCTTCACGTCCGTCGAATCCTAATCTTTCTTGGGAAAAGAATGGTACTTGGAATCTTGGTCTTGATTTCACATTATTTGATAAGTTGGATGGTAATGTCGACGTTTATAATCGTAAAACCACCGATATGCTTCTTGATAAGAACGTGCCTCAAACTACCGGTTTCTCATCTAACTTCTTGAATATTGGTTCACTCCAAAACAGAGGTGTTGAAGTTCAGTTAAACTATGACATATTAAACAGGAATGACTTGAAATGGAATGTTGGAGCAAATATTGCATTTAATAAAACTGAAATTCTTGAACTTGGCGATAATGAAGAAATTGCTTATGCTGATGATAGTCGTCTAAGACATAAAGTTGGTGAATCACTCTATACTTTCCGTTTACGTGATTATTATGGTGTTGATCCTACTAACGGTGATGCTCTTTATCGCGATGAAAGCGGAAATCTTACAAACGATTTTACACAATCACGTTATATTTATCCAGGATCACCGGAACCTAAATTCTTGGGTGGATTCAACACAAATATTTCATGGAAAGGATTTGATCTGGGTGCCTTCTTTGAGTTTAAAGGTGGTAACTACGTGTTGTTAATCGAACGTAGATATTTAGAATCCGATGGAGCTCAAATGAGTAACAATCAAATTAAAACAGCTTTGAATTATTGGAAAAAACCTGGTGATACAGGTGTTAATCCCAAGCCTATAGCTGGTAACGCTACTCAAAGCAATAATTTTGGAACTACCAGATTCTTACAAAGAGGTGATTATTTACGTTTAAAAGATGTTACACTTTCTTACACTTTACCAAGTAGTATTTTGGAGAAAATGAATGTAAGTGGCCTAAGAGTATATGTAAGTGCACAGAATATTTATACATTCCACGACGTAGACTGGTGGGATCCTGAACGAGGCGTTGATGGTATCGGATATGGTATTTATCCGATGACTAAATCAATGATTGGTGGAATTGAGTTATCATTCTAATCGAAGTAGGATTAATTTTTTAGATTTAAAAAAATGGAAAAAATGAAATATATAATAACACTAGGACTGACTGTAGTGCTGTTGTTTGCCTCTTGTGAAGATTTCCTCACGGAAGATCCAATAATGCAACAGAGTTCGGAGCTTACGCTCTCAACATTTGAGGGTTTAGATAATGCTATTTTCGGGGCATACGCTCCATTAGCTTCAGTGAACTGGTATGGGGCATCATTTGTACTCGATGCCGAGCTACGTAGTGGTAATGGTTATCGTGATGTGAATAAAAACTCTGGTCGTTATACCGTGCCTTACGATTTTACTTATACTTCCACATCTACACCCGCATTGTGGGGAACCGCATATTATGCAATATCTGCAGTAAATAATGTCATAGAAAATTTTGAAGGTAAAGTTGGCGTCGATGGCGTTACGCAACAAGATATTGATAATATACATGCAGAAGGACTTTTTATACGTGCTTTGGCCCACTTTGATCTTGTTAGAACTTATGCTAAGCAGTACACAGTAGATAAATCTGCACCTGGAGTACCTTATGTAACTGTAACTGACCCGGCAGGAAAACCCGCCAGGAACCAAGTAGACACGGTTTATCAAAACATCTTGAATGACTTGACAACTGCAGAGAATTTAATTAGTGATAATTATATTCGCGAAGGTGTTGCAGACAAAAAATCAGTAGTAAACAAACTAGCGATACAGGCACTACTGTCAAGAGTATATCTTTACATGGGAGAGTGGCAGAATGCAGCTAATTATGCAACTACGGTAATAAATAGCGGTAAATTTACGCTATGGGAAGAGGATGAATATGCCGCCGCTTATAAAGCCGACGCACCGGAAGGTGGCGAAGTTATATTTGAAGTATATGGTATAGCAAATAATGAATATGACGGATATTGGGATGGCATTTCATGGTTAACAAACCCTGATGGATATTCTGATGCAGCTGCAAGCGATGATTTAATAAATCTTTATTCTGAAGATGATGTAAGGGGAACAATGTTTATAGGTGACCCTGAAGGGACCACCACTACACAGTGGACTACTAAATACGCAGGTAAGGATAAAGGTACTCCGGATGTTAGTAATACAATCGTACTTCGTCTTAGTGAAATGTACCTCAATAGAGCAGAATCTATTATACGTGGAGCAACAATTCCTGGCGTTTCTGCAGTATCTGATATAAATACTATTCGAGCAAAGAGAGGAGCCTCTTTGATTTCAAGTGCAGGTATTAATGACGTATTGCTAGAACGTAGATTAGAACTTGCTTGGGAAGGACATCACTGGTATGATCTTGCCCGTACTAAAGGAAGTGTTCAGCGCACTCATTATAGTGGTGCAGAGGTAAATCGCAATATTCCTTCTGACAGTAAATTTTGGGCCCTGCCTATTAATAAGAGAGAGTTGGATGTAAACGAGAATCTCGTTCAGAATCCCGGATATTAAAATTAATAGGAAGTAGAAATTTTATTAAATTGAAATATATAAAAATATGAAGAATAAAATATTATATATCATTGTTCTGGCAAGTATAGCACTACTTGGTGCTTGTAACCTGAACGAGTATCCGGTTTTCGACGATAACGATGCTTTTGTGGCTTTTGATGAAAATAGATTATCGGCTGAAGAGACCAAGGGGGTCCTAAAAATACCTGTAAGACTTACTTCATTAAATGAAGTTAACACTACTGTTACTTTTGAAATGATTGATAGCACTGCCATTGCGGGCAGGGACTATGAATTGAGCGGTGGCGCTTCAGTTTTGAATTTCGACGGTTCAGATCCTGTTCAATACATTGAAATTGACATATTGCCAAATGAAGGAGTTTTTACCGGAGACCTTGTGTTCGGTGTTACACTTAACAACGCAGGTAATGTAAATCTGGGAGGTAATGATACTATCTATGTAACTATATTAGATTTAGATCATCCATTATCTGCTATTTTGGGTGCCTATACCGGCTCAGGTGATGATGCCTGGGGTGGAGGTGTATATTCATGGGATGATGTGGTTTTCGAAAAAGATGATAGTGATATTTCCAAAGTTTGGATCAGAAATGTGTTCTCAGGGTATGGCACAATCAAAGTATATGGTCTAGTAAATGATGATCTAACGGAAATAAGTGTTCCTGTTAATCAGTCAGTAGGAGTAATAAGTGGTTATAATGGCAACTTTGCCGGAGCCGAAATCCCATACGCGCTAATGCAACAAGGTGAAAGTTTGATTTTCACAATTAGTGGAAATACTGTTAAAATAAAAGGGGATTATCAGGCAGGAATACAAGCTCTTAATCCTGATACAGGGGAGAGTGCAGGTTGGTTTGAGAGGGTTTCTGATCTTACTTTCGTTAAGAAATAAACAGAATAAATTAAAAAACATCATTATTATATGAAAAAATTAATAATATATTTATCAGTCTTTGTGGCAATTATTGCTACTAGCTGTACCGATTTCGGAGAAGAAAATCAATTGACGCTGCCAAGTGCACCTTCAGTTGAGATTTCAAGTATCACTGCTGAGAGTCAAAGTATAACTTTTACATTAGCACCATCCGGTACTGCGGGTTATTACTCGTATCTTGTTGTTGAATCTGCAGAGTC
>DATGMV010000414.1:0-2486 GCA_035307185.1 Fermentimonas sp.
GGCCTATATGCTTGCAACAAGTTATTATGAAACAGCAAGAACAATGCAACCCGTTGAAGAACGAGGGAGAGGAGCGGGAAGGCCTTACGGAGGTAAGTATAAACAGGATGGGACAGTTTATGCTGAGCCCAACTGCATCTATTTTGGTCGTGGTGATGTGCAACTAACATGGTATGAGAATTATGAGCGTATGGGTAGGTTGCTTGGTGTTCCTTTGTTGGAGCAACCGGAGCTTGCTTTGGTGCCGGAGATTAGTGCAAGTATTATGATTGAGGGGATGACACCAGGGAGGTCTAATAGGGGTGATTTTACAGGTGTTTCTTTGGAGAGTTATTTTAATAGGTCTAAAGATGATCCGGTTAATGCTCGCAGAGTTATTAACGGTTTGGATAGGGCAGAGTTGATTGCCGGTTATTATGAGAGGTTTTTGAGGGCATTGCTGCTTGTTAAATGACGACTATTACTAAGCATTTATGAAGATCGTTTTATGAGGATTATAATTAATTTAATTGTACTGAGGGTTGTTTTAATCACAGTATTAACTGTATTAATATTTAATATTATTGGTTGCAAACCACAGTATGTAGTTACTGAAAAAGAGAGTTGTGCATTGTTGGAGTTTAAAGATAGTTTGATGATTAAGGAGAGTGATATTGCTTTAATTAATACCGTAAATAATCGCTTTATAGATGAGGGTTTTAGTATTGTTAATGAGATGGTTATTCATGAAGTTGAGTATGATGATGATTGCAGGGTGTCTTTAGAAAGGTTTATAAATAGCAGTACGAAGTTGGAAAAAGCTTCAAGGGATTATGAGTTTTATACGAGCGGGGCAGCAATTGAAAGCAGTAGTTTAGCTCAAAGAAGTAATAGTTTGCAGATCGAAACAGAGGGGATAACGAAAGAGGAGAGTAAGCAGAGAAACAATCCGCTGAGTTTTAAAGCGGTTTTTGTGGTTTCTGTGGTGCTGGTTGTTGCGGTAGTTGTATTTCTTTTTCGATAAGAATTATTACAGGGAGATTTTATTATCGCCATAAAAATCGAGAAGTCTTGCATAGATAGGGTGCTTTTGCAATATTCTTGCATTGCCAATTAAGAAAAGCTGCTCCCTTGCTCGTGTAATTGCTACATTTAACTTACGATCTACACTGCCATCGTGGTTAAGGTTGCAGAGAAACTTCAACTGGCTTTCTTGGTTTATACAAAAAGACATTATTATGATGTTACGCTGACTACCCTGGTATCGCTCAACTGTGTCTATCATTATTTCATCTGAATTGGGAATTCCTGCTTTATCAATTTTATTTCTGATAAGTGCAACCTGGTTTCTGTATGGTGCAATTATTCCGATTGAGCCGGAGTTTATGGGTTTGTTATTTTGCTTGTAGACGTTTATGATTGAGTGCAGCAGTTGTACTACAACATTTGCTTCGGTTTCGTTTATTTTATTTGAAGGTGAGGGGGTGTTTATGATTTCGGTTGATAAAAAGAGATTTCTGTTTTTTGCAACATATCTATCTAATATGTTATCACCATTGTAGTGCATTTTCCATTCGGACGACTGCCACTTGAGTGCAGGGGTTAGTGCTTCAGAATAGAAGTTGTTTGCAGGAAATTCGGCTATATCAATGTGCATTCTTCCTTGTTGTGTTAGTTGTGCAAATGAGTGTGTCCATTTCATTTGTATGCATTTGCGCAGTAACCGTTCGAATAGCGAGTCTCTGCAATCTGTTATTCCAATTTCTCTTAGTTGAGGTTCAGAAATGGTAGAGTGTTCTTTATCCTGCAATACTATGGTTGCTAATTGGTTATGATCGCCTATCATTATGAATTTCTTAAACTTTGGCAATAGTCCGATTATTTGAGGTTCGAGTATCTGTGAGGCTTCGTCGATGATTGCTACATTGAATTCTTTTAATGAGAATATCTCTAACTTACCTAAAAGTGATGCGAGTGTGGATACCCATATTCTGCATTTATTTATAGTATCGCGCAGGGAATCTCTGTTTGGTGATTTTTCTGATACGTTTTTTAATAGCCTGTGGCGATATTGAGGTGCACAAGATAGTTCGCTGCCAATTCGGATGTACTTATCACACTCTGCATCATTACAACTGAAGGCATTGTTTATAGCATCGCAAAGCTCGTCAACTGCACGGTTTGTGTATGCTATTACCATTATATTTGAGTTGGGCTGTTTGTGATATTCTTCTATTAATCGCCTTGCAAAGATTGATGTTTTGCCGGTACCGGGGGGACCAACAATAAGGAAGTAGTCTTGAGCTTTAATTGCCTTGCTTATTATGTTTTCGGGGTAATATTCAGGCTCGTTTATTTTTGGCTCCGGTTGATTAACTTGCTCTGTTCCTCCGGGTCTTAAGCCCAAGAGTAGACTCTTTTTTGATTCAGGTGCTGAAATAAAATCGAAAAGGGTTCTGTACATGTTATTGTAAGAGGTGTCTGATGAGTCGTGCTCAATTGCCCAC
>DATGMV010000415.1:0-10075 GCA_035307185.1 Fermentimonas sp.
AAACGATATACAACAACAATCAGCCACTTTGTTTGATTAGTTGTTTTAGTAAAATGTTTGTTTTAACATGCTGTTAAAACAACTTTCAACTTTTGTTTCATAAATAAAGAAAAAACAGATAATATGACTTTATTCGATACAATATCAGAAGAGATTAAAAAGGCCATGCTTGCTAAAGATAGAGTACGTCTTGATGCACTACGTAGTGTGAAAAAGGAATTTATTGAAGCTAAAACAGCAAAGGGTGCCGGAGAAGAGCTAACAGATGAAAAAGCGATATCAATTTTGCAAAAGATGGTAAAGCAACGCAAAGAAAGTGCTGAAATATATTCTGAACAAAATCGCGAAGAACTTGCCGAAGCTGAAATAGCACAAATGAAAATTATTCAGGAATATCTACCTGCCCAATTATCAAATGAAGAGATTGAAGCCGCTGTAAAGAAGATTATTGTAGAAGCAGAAGCATCAACTATGAAAGACATGGGCAAGGTTATGGCAATTGCAACAAAGGAACTGGCAGGTAAGGCTGATGGAAGTTTAATATCTCAAATTGTTAGAAAACAGTTGTCATAATTAAATTCAACTTTTTTTACTAATAACTCTTTTAGTAAATACCAACAAAAGGTTCAAACTTCTTTTTGTAGAGTTTTTCAATCCTGTTATTCTTACGAGCTCTTTTTTCTAATTTATTGAGTTCGCTATCGCGATTTTTACCGCTATTAAGATCATCTGTCAGCAATAAGATTGAAATGGTTTCTTCATCCAATTCCTTGAACCTGAAAACTACAGTTTTGTCTTCAATAACTTCGTGCTCTGCCAGTCTGATTAAATAATCTTTACCTTTAGTATAGTCAAACTCAATTGAGTTATACCCCATCATGGATATTGTCAAGCTCTCACACTTATCATCATCTAGAAAAAGCACAACACCGTCATTACCGGTAACTCCAGCACTTATGGTTTTATTCGACTTGCTCTTAGTTTCTATCAATACTCCCTGAATAGCATAATTGTTCAACCCCACCACTTTTACTACACAAGTATCGGTTTTAGATCCATCCAACTCCTGAAAAGTAGTTTTATCACCACTATACTCATTAGTGTTTACCAGAAGAAAATTATCTACTATATCATAAGAACCTTCTCCAACCTGAGCCGTAGATAAACCTGCAAAACCAGTAATACGAAAATCAACCTGCTCATTAGAAAATATTAATGAGTCTGTGCCGTTCATATATGTACCGCTTAATGTTTGAGCAACTATAAAAAGTCCATGAAATAAAATTACAGCTAATAAAATAGTTTTTTTCATAAGAATGCTAATTGTGAGGATTTGTGCCAGTTTCAAACTATACAAATGTACTATTAATTTTTATTACAGGAAAAGTTAAGATAAAAAAAGGAGCTGCCCTTTTGGAACAGCCCCCTCAAATAAATTCAAAATTTAATTAACATTCTTTAGTCAAAAAATATTAAAGTCCTTTTTCTGTAAGATAACGTTCGGCATCCATTGCTGCACGACAACCTGTTCCTGCTGCAGTTACTGCCTGACGATATATTGGATCTGCCACATCACCGCATGCAAAAACTCCTTCAATATTTGTTTTTGTGTAGGGATGCTCTGTCTTTATATACCCAACATTATCAAGTTCTATATAATCTTTGAATATTTCTGTATTTGGTTTATGACCTATAGCAAGGAAAAATCCATCAATTTCGATATCCACTTTCTCCTCATCTTGCTCACCCATTCTTTTTACCAAATGAGCACCTTCAACACCATTATTTCCGAAAAGACCCACAGCATTGTGTTCAAATAAAATCTCAATTTTAGGATTATTCATTACACGATCTTGCATAATTTGTGATGCACGTAGATATGGTTTGCGTACAATCATATAAACCTTATCGGCCAAACCTGACAGGTAAGTTGCCTCTTCGCAGGCTGTATCACCACCACCAACAACAGCTACTTTTTTCTTTCTATAGAAAAACCCATCGCAAGTGGCACAAGCCGAAACACCTTGACCTGCATATTTAGTCTCATCTTCAAGTCCAAGGTATTTAGCAGTTGCACCGGTTGAAATAATAACTGTGTCGGCTTCAATTACCTTCTCATTATCTATTGTTACCTTTAGTGGACGTGTGGAAAAATCTACAGCTGTAGCCCTGCCGGACAAAACTTCGGTTCCAAATCTTTGAGCCTGTTTCTTAAGATCCTCCATCATTTCAGGACCGGTTATACCTTCGGGATAACCCGGGTAATTTTCAACTTCAGTTGTAGTAGTAAGTTGTCCTCCCGGTTCCAAGCCTTCATAAAGAACTGGTTCAAGGTTAGCACGAGAGGCATATATTGCTGCAGTATAGCCTGCAGGACCTGATCCTAAAATCAGGCAGCGTACTTTATTTCTCATATTTTATATAGTTATTTATTTGTTAATTCAAAGATACTATTATTATCTTAATTATTAAATTGCTATAGCAATTATCTATTCAGGTTAAATGAATAAAATAGATAGGAATAATTTACCTTAAATCAACAATCTCAACATTTGGGAATTGTTTTTTGTCAAAAACAAAGGTACTGTCTGAGAATTTATAATTGTCGTTATAGTCAGTAATATCAATCTTGGTTTGCATATTGTTATTCATAGTAAAATTAGCCTGCACAAGCCTATCATTTGACTTATCTATAAAAACAGAAATTGTCTTATACTCACGATTTCCATTCACAGGGTTCATTTCAATCTGTGTTACCCGCTTGCCATTAATACTTTTACTTAAAGGTGCTTTCAATATATAGCCATCTTTGTAAATTCCGAGAAGTGCAAGCGGACTTATCGCTGCAAGTTCCCTTTCTGAAGGGTTACTAATGTTAACTTCATCAATACCTTTCATCAATACCCATTGAGTTTTGCCATCGAACCAAACATCCATATTCTCCATCTCAATGTGGAATTTGTCTCCCTTAATAGATGCCACACCTTTTTGTGAATCATATTCAGTGCCTTCGGCATCCAATGTGGTAAAAACGAAAGATAACCTAATACCTTCGGATGATATGTACTTATTGTAGGTCCTATCAACTATTTTTCTTGCATCAGGAGAATCTTGTGCGAAAAGTGTAAAAGCAAGTAGAAATATCGAAATTAGTAATATGCTCTTTTTCATAATAAATACTTTTATTTTACACTATGACATCAAAAAATGAAGTAAGTTTAAAATGCTTAACTTAGCGAGTCGAGCAACTTCTCTAATGAATATTCATCTTGAATAAACACCTCACGTGGTTTACTGCCTTGTGTGCCTCCAACAATTCCTGCAGCTTCCAGTTGATCCATCAATCTGCCTGCACGATTATAGCCAATAGAAAACTTTCGCTGTATAAGTGAAGTAGAACCTTGCTGATGCACCACAATCAGTCGAGCCGCCTCCTCAAAAAGAACATCTCTATCGTTTAAGTCAACTGCTCCCGGACCGGTTTCCACTTCCGACACAACTTCGGGCAATGGATATGCAGAGTCATAACCCTGTTGTTTTGCAATATATTTTGTAATATCATCCAATTCCGGAGTATCTACAAATGCACACTGAATACGTGTTAATATACTCCCTTGCGAGAACAACATATCCCCTCTACCAATTAACTGGTTTGCACCACTCATATCAAGAATAGTTCGCGAGTCAATTTGAGAAGTAACCCTAAAAGCCATTCTTGCCGGGAAGTTTGCCTTAATTGTACCAGTTATTATATTAGTAGTTGGTCTTTGTGTAGCAATTATCATATGTATACCAACCGCACGAGCTTTTTGTGCAATCCTAGCAATAGGCATTTCAATCTCCTTACCTGCAGTCATAATAAGATCTCCAAACTCATCAATCACAACCACAATGTATGGCATAAACCTATGACCGTTATTAGGATTAAGCCTTCTATTCTTAAACTTTTCGTTATACTCCTTAATTGTTCTTACATGCGCTTTCATAAGCAACTCATATCTGTCATCCATCTCTTGTGTAAGAGAATTAAGAGTTTGAGTAACTTTCGAAACATCTGTAATAATTGGCTTCTCCTCATCTGGAAGTTTAGCAAGATAATGATGCTCAATAGTTGAATATAGATTAAATTCAACCATTTTAGGATCAATCAGAACCATTTTCATCTCTGCCGGATGTCTCTTGTAAAGCAGTGATGTTATAACTGCGTTAAGACCAACCGATTTACCTTGCCCTGTTGCCCCTGCCACAAGCAAGTGAGGCATCTTTGTAAGGTCAAAAATAAAAACCTCATTAGTAATTGTCTTACCAAGTGCTACGGGCAACTCAAAATCGCACTCCTGATATCTTTTAGAAGATAACACAGAATGCATCGAAACAATCTGAGGCTCTTTATTAGGTACTTCAATACCCACCGTACCCTTGCCCGGCATAGGTGCAATAATACGTATTCCAAGAGCAGAAAGGCTTAAAGCAATATCATCTTCAAGATTCCTTATTTTAGATATTCTAACACCTGCCTGCGGAACTATCTCATAAAGAGTAATAGTAGGGCCAACAGTAGCTTTAATTGAAGTTATCTCAATACCATAATTACGTAAGGTATGAATTATTTTATCTTTATTCTCATTCTGCTCAATCAAATTTACCTCTCTGTTTCCGGTATTATACACTTTAAGCAGATCCAGTGTTGGGAATTTATATCCAGACAGATCCTTTCTCGGATCATACTCCTCATTTGTTTTAACTGGTTTAAGTTCACTATTCAATGAATCAACCTTCTCATCTTCAACAGGAATAATAATCTCAAAATCATCATCTCCTTCGCCCGATATTTTTGTTACCGTAGGTTTTGAAGCTGATGCAGATAGAGGTTTTACTGTAGCAGGTTCAACCTTTACCTCGGGTTGGGTATTTGCTGATTCTATTATATCAGTATCTATATCATTAATCTCTTTCGAAACCGAAAGGTTCTTTTTGACATTTAACAGAAAACGCTTTATTAGTCCGGGCTCTTTAGAAATCTTATCAGACTCATCTGCATCTTCCGCTTCGTTAGCATCATCGTATCTAATAAAATTAGGTTTATTATCAACCAGAGACTTCTGTATCTTATACATGGAGCTCCTTTTTACAGTAACAACAGTAATTATTATAAAAAGTATAATTAACAGTACAATACCCGGCCATCCAACACTACTCTCAAGCACACCCTCTATCTGAATACCGTGTGCACCTCCCCATCTTATATGAGTATTGGGGAAAAGGTTATCTAGTATAAAAGCGCTCGTAATAGAGCCACAAATAATTCCAAATGCAGTAATAAACAAAGCTTTAAGAAAATGGAAGTCTGAAACTCGCATTAACCTTAAACCTAAATAAACAAAGAAAAGAGGAATAAGTGCTGAAAATACACCGAACCAATCGTTAACAAGTCTCTCCGCAATAAATGCACCACCCGCACCGGTCCAATTTTCCACCTCAAGTGTTTTTGAGTTTATAAGCTCAAAAAATGTTGCATTTAACACCTTGCTCTGGTCTGATGCACCTGTAAAGAAAAATGATATTATCGCCAAAAGCATGAATATGCCAAAAAAGGCTACAATCACCCCCAGTATAAAATGCAAACGCTCACTCTTTAGAGTGTTGAGTAATGCTGCACTCCTTATTTTAGATGTGGAAGTTTTCTTCCTTTTTCTTTTTGTCATAGAGAAGGTGAATGTGAAGTCTTAAAATTAAAGTACAAATTTAAGAAAAAGAAAATTAGATTAAAAACATTAGTAACAAAGATGTTCTAAAGAACTTACTTGTAAATGAGCGAAAGGTCCGCGAATCACTTCGCAGACCTCCCTTGTTAACACAATCTTCATGAAACAAACTACACTATCGAGTTGATTGCAGAATGATAATCCGGTTCATGTGCAATCTCAGGAACCAGCTCCGTATATACTACTTTCCCTTCCGGATTAACTACAACAACTGCTCGTGCCAATAGTCCTTTTAAAGGACCGTCGTTCATCAGCAGTCCGTAATCATTGCCAAAGGCAGTATCTCGGAATGTGGAAAGAGTAACTACATTATCTATACCTTCGGCAGAGCAAAATCTACCCGATGCAAAAGGTAAATCGGCAGATATACCAAGTACCACTGTATTGTTTAGAGCAGCAGCTTCTTTGTTGAACCGGCGAACCGATGCAGCACAAGTGCCTGTGTCAAGACTCGGGAAGATGTTGAGAACAACATTCTTACCTTTATAGTCAGATAATTTCACTTCTGAAAGTTGACCACTTACTAAACTAAAGTCGGGAGCTGCAGCACCTTTTGCCGGAAGTTCTCCAACCGTATTTACAGGATTACCCTTAAACGTTACATTTGCCATAAAATATATTCTTATTCAAAAAAAACTAAGTAATAGCTTATATCAATCAGTAAACAGCAGCACCCTTTAAAAGTTCATTGGGTTCGTAATTTTAACTTTCAATTTAAAAAATAAATCCTTGGTGTAATGTCGTTGCAGAATCACTTTAGCTC
The DNA here is from genome assembly GCA_035307185.1 of Fermentimonas sp. Taxonomy (GTDB): domain Bacteria; phylum Bacteroidota; class Bacteroidia; order Bacteroidales; family Dysgonomonadaceae; genus Proteiniphilum. Next base: position 6,529 of record DATGMV010000415.1, read on the forward strand.
ATCTCTTAAAAACTTAGCAGTGTAACTTTCTTTGTTTTTAATAACCTCTTCAGGAGTACCGGTAGTAAGAACTCTTCCTCCTCTTTCTCCACCTTCCGGACCGAGGTCAATAATATAATCGGCGCACTTAATAATATCAAGGTTATGTTCAATAACAATAACTGTATTTCCTTTTTCCACAAGTTTGTTCAATACGGTTAGGAGTACTCTTATATCTTCAAAATGAAGACCTGTTGTAGGCTCATCCAAAATATAAAGAGTATTGCCGGTATCAACACGTGCAAGCTCAGTTGACAGCTTCACACGCTGACTCTCACCGCCTGAAAGAGTTGTGGAAGATTGCCCAAGTTTAATATATCCAAGTCCCACCTCCTGCAAAACCTTAATCTTATGCAGGATACCCGGAATGTTTTCAAAAAATTCAACTGCAAAATTTATTGTCATATCTAAAACATCTGCAATTGATTTGCCTTTATAGCGCACCTCCAAAGTCTCACGGTTGTATCTCTTACCATGACACTCCTCACAAGGCACCATAACATCCGGCAGGAAATTCATTTCAATGGTCTTATAACCATTGCCTTTGCACTTCTCGCATCTTCCACCCTTAACGTTAAAAGAAAACCTTCCCGGTTTGTAACCTCTTATTTTAGCCTCAGGCATATTTGCAAACAGATTCCTGATATCAGTAAATACACCGGTATAAGTTGCGGGATTAGAACGTGGGGTTCTACCAATAGGCGATTGATCCACACTCACAATTTTATCAAGATGATCTGAGCCCTTAATCGCTTTATATTCAAGAGGATCTTTAAGTGAGCGATAAAATTTCTGACTAAGAATTGGCTGCAGCGTTTCATTTATAAGAGTTGATTTTCCGCTACCCGACACACCCGTAACACTAATAAATGTGCCTAAAGGAAAATCCACAGTTACACCTTTAAGATTATTCCCCGATGCATTTTCTATCGTAAGAACTTTACCATTACCGGTTCTCCTTTTTTCAGGAACTGCAATCTCCAACTTTCCATTAAGGTAGTTAGATGTTAGTGTATTCTTTTCAAGCATATCTTTAGGCAGACCTTCAAACACTACATCACCTCCCTTTCTTCCGGCAAAGGGTCCCATATCCACTATATAATCAGAAGCAAGCATCATATCCTTATCATGCTCCACAACCACAACAGAATTGCCGGTGTCGCGCAATTTTTTGAGTGAATTGATAAGACGATGATTATCTCTCTGGTGCAATCCAATACTCGGTTCATCAAGTATATATAATACATTTACCAACTGTGACCCAATTTGCGTAGCGAGGCGTATTCTCTGGCTCTCTCCACCCGAGAGAGATGCCGACGAACGTGAAAGTGAAAGATAATCCAACCCCACATCAAGTAGAAATTGCAACCTTGTTAATATCTCTTTTTTTATTTCAACAGCAATCAATCTTTGTCTCTCAGTCACCTCACTATCAGATTTGGAAAACCAGTCGTAAAGTGACTGGATATCCATCTCGGCAAGTTCTGCAATATTCTTACCGTTTATCTTGAAATGTAGTGCTTCTTTGTTTAAACGCTGCCCCTCACATTCAGGGCAAACTGTAGTTGTAATAAACTGCCCTGCCCACTTCTGTGCTGTTGCCGACGCATCCTCTTCTTGCTGCATCTCAATATATTTGGTAACACCTTCGTAGTTTACCATATAATTGGAGTTGCCCAACGACTCGTTCTTTATTTTCAACCGCTCGTTAGTACCATATAGAATCTCCTCCAATGCCTCATCAGGAATCTTCTTAATTGGTGTTTTGAGCGTTACCCCATACTTCTCACAAATAGCAGTAATCTGCCAGAAAAGCATATTGCTCTTCTCTTTTCCAAGAGGAACAATACCACCTGCCGCTATACTTATATCGGGATTTGGTATTATCTTTTCTACATCAACCTGATCAACAGTACCAATCCCCTTACACTTAGGGCATGCACCCTGTGGCGAATTGAAAGAAAAGTTGTGAGGATCGGGCTCGCTGTATGATAAACCTGTAGTAGGGCACATCAAACTCCTACTATAATGCCTTACCTCGTCTGCCTCCACATCCTGAATCAGAATCAGTCCCGACCCCTGCTTCATAGCTGTTCTTACACTTGCTTTAAGCTTATCGGCAAACTTATTAGAAACAACTAACTTATCAATAAGAATTTCAATACTATGGTTTTTGTATCTATCCACTTTCATCCCCGGCAGAATCTCTCTTATCTCACCGTCAACCCTAACATTTAAGTAACCCTTCTTACGTATCTGTTCAAAAAGTTCTTTGTAATGTCCTTTTCTGTTTCTAACTACGGGAGCAAGGATATAGATTTTCTTACCAATGTACTTTTCCAGAATCAACTCCAGAATTTGCTCATCGGTATATTTTACCATCTTCTCACCTGTTATGTATGAATATGCTTCACCTGCACGTGCAAACAGCAAGCGCAAGAAATCATACACCTCGGTAGATGTACCAACTGTAGATCTTGGATTCTTATTTGTGGTTTTCTGCTCAATAGAAATTACCGGACTCAATCCGGTTATCTTATCCACGTCGGGGCGTTCCATTTTACCAAGAAACCCGCGTGCATATGCCGAGAAAGTCTCTATATAACGCCTTTGTCCTTCGGCAAAAATTGTGTCGAAAGCGAGTGACGACTTTCCACTACCGCTCAATCCTGTAATAACAGTGAGCGAGTCGCGCGGAATTGTAACGTCAATATTTTTTAAATTGTGTACGCGGGCACCATACACATTTATTTTCTCTGATTCAGAAGTCATATTATGTATAAACTAACGTGAGTCTTAAAATGTTTATTTACTTATCCACACAGGGTTGTGGACCTTAGGTTTTTCTCCTTTTCTATAGTATAGATCGTCCTGTGTTGGAATAAGAATTGTATAAGTTTTGCCTGAAGAATTATTTAGCTTGTCAGTTCTCAGCCACGAATTAAAATCTTTAAGCTGAGCGTAGGTGATATTGTTTTGTTCTGCAAAAGAAACCAAATCAGGTATTGTAGAAGTTACAGTAACCTTTTTAAACTCCATTGGCTTATATAAATGTTCCGGCTTAATTACGAAACCATACTTTGCAGGTTGCTCAAATATCTGTTTGATAGCCAACATTCTATAATAATAGCGTGTAGTTTCTTCAACCAACCATAAATCAAGTGCTTCATCAACCCTCTGATCTCTCAGCTCATTTGTAATCCTTCCCTGTCCTCCATTATATGCCATTGCGGCAGCACTCCAGGAATTATACCTCCTATAAGCAGCCCTTAAATATTTTGCAGCAGCAACTGTCGATTTCTCTATATGATAACGTTCATCAACATCTGTTCTAACCTCCAGTCCATGCTCCCTGCCTGTAGATTGCAAAAACTGCCATAAACCTGCGGCACGTGCCGGCGAAACTGCTCTCCAGTCCAAACTGCTCTCTATCACTGCCAGATACTTAAAATCATCCGGAATACCCTCTTTCTTAAGAATAGGTTCAATAACAGGAAATACTCTGTTT
>DATGMV010000416.1:0-4954 GCA_035307185.1 Fermentimonas sp.
TAACCGGTTTTGCAGACCGACGCCTAACCACTCGGCCAAGGTACCATTTTGCATTAAGCGACTGCAAATTTAGTATATTTTTCTGAGTGTAAAAAATGTTCAGCTAATTTTTATACTAATAATAGTCGAATTATGAAAAAAGCAGACGGAATGCATCACTAACTTTTGACACCTGCTTAATTTCAATTGATACTTTTTTATTAAATCCTTTAAGATTATTTGAGGGGATGAGTATTCTCGAAAAGCCAAGTTTCTCAGCTTCTTGAATTCGTTGTTCTATACGGTTTACCGGACGTATTTCTCCCGACAGTCCAACCTCACCGCAAAGACAAGTATCATTATCAATTGCCATATCGAGACTTGAGGAGAGCACTGCACTAATAACAGACAGGTCCATTCCGGGATCGTTAACTCGCAATCCCCCTGCTATATTTAAGAAAACATCTTTCTGAGCTAATTTAAAACCTGCTCTTTTTTCTAAAACAGCAAGTAACATATTCATTCTTCTGATGTCGAAGCCTGTGGTTGAACGCTGAGGTGTGCCGTAAGCTGCAGAACTCACGAGCGATTGCGTTTCTATTAAAAACGGACGAATACCTTCAATTGCAGCAGAAATTGCGATTCCACTCAATCCATCGCGATTACGGGTAAGCAACAGCTCCGACGGATTACTCACTTCTCTTAAACCAGTATGGTTCATTTCATAAATTCCTATTTCGGCAGTGCTACCAAACCGGTTCTTTATGCTTCGCAGGATTCTATACATATAGTTTTGGTCGCCCTCAAACTGAATTACTGCGTCAACAATATGTTCAAGAATCTTAGGACCGGCAATACTTCCATCTTTAGTAATATGCCCAATTAACAAAACAGGAGTACCACTTTGCTTTGCGTATTTGAGTAATGATGAAGCACACTCTCTCACCTGTGAAATTGTTCCGGGAGAAGATTCAAGTGCATCGCTATAAACTGTTTGTATTGAATCCACTATTAACAGCTGAGGAGATACTTCTTTTATATTTTTAAAAATCTCATCGAGATTAGTTTCACAAAGCAATAGACAATTATCATTTTCAACACCTATCCTATCGGCTCTTAACTTAAGCTGCTGCGCACTCTCTTCACCGGAGACATATAAGGTAAGTACATCTTTTAGTTTAAGTATGGTTTGCAAAACAAGTGTAGATTTTCCAATACCCGGCTCACCTCCAAGTAACACAACAGATGCAGGAACGAGTCCGCCTCCAAGTACTCGATTCAGCTCCTCGTCGGCCATATCAACACGTTGCTCTTCATCTGCTTTTATATCTTTTAAAGGAAGGGGCTTGCTCTTTACATCATCAAAAGAACGTGTATCTTTCTTTTCAGATGCATTATCCTTGCGAACCAATTCCTCTACAAAAGTTGACCACTCACCGCATGCAAGACATTTGCCCATCCATTTTGCCGACTCATAACCACAATTACTGCAAAAGTATACCGATTTAAGTTTTGCCATTATTCTTTTCTCTTATGTACTGTAGGATTTACAATTATGATAACAAACAAAGATAGAGAAAATTCTTGTATTTTTGTATTTAACATTAAGCAGCAGATCCTCACTTATCAAAAACTAAGAACAATGTCAATAATAACATCATTAATTTCAAAGTCACTCAATTTAACCACCAAAAGTGTAGATAGTGTAATTAATCTACTAAACGAGGGTGCTACAATACCTTTTATAAGTCGCTATAGAAAAGAAGCAACGGGTGGACTTAACGAGGTGGAGATAGGTGATATAAAGAAGCTAAATGAAGGTTTTATAGAACTTAAAAAACGAAAGGAGTATATCTTAAAATCAATATCTGAGCAAGACAAGCTAACAGATGAACTTGAAGAATTTATTAAAAATTGCTGGGACTCAACACAGTTGGAAGATATGTACCTTCCGTATAAACCAAAGAGACAAACACGTGCCGAAATAGCAAGAAAAAAGGGACTTGAACCCTTGGCTGAGTGGCTAATGACACAAAACCTCGGCTCCGTAGATGCTAAAGCTACACAATTCGTAAAAGGTGATGTGGAAAATACTGAGGATGCCCTGAAAGGTGCAAGAGACATCATTGCAGAATGGGTAAATGAGGATGCAGAGACAAGACAAATTATAAGAAATATCTTCTCACGAGAAGCAGTTATAACATCAAAAATAATTAAAGGTAAAGAGGAAGAAGGAGAAAAGTATAAAGATTATTTTGAATTCACTTCATCTCTCTCTAAATGCCCTTCTCACAGAATTCTTGCAATCAGACGTGCAGAAGCAGAAGGCATTCTGCGTGTTTCAATAACAGTAGATGACGATAGATGCTTAGACAAGTTAGTGCCAAAATATGCATTTAAAAACACAGAAGCAGCAGACCATATAGAAGATGCAGTAGTTGACAGTTATAAAAGACTATTGAAACCCTCTATTGAAACTGAATTTGCAAAACTCTCTAAAGAAAAAGCAGACGATTCTGCAATTTCTGTGTTCGTAGGCAACCTTAGGCAGTTACTTCTTGCCCCTCCTTTGGGTCAACAAAGAATTCTGGGTGTAGATCCGGGCTACCGTACCGGTTGTAAGCTTGTATGCCTTGATGAACAAGGTAATTTGCTACACAACGAAACAATATACCCTCATCCTCCTCAAAATGAATTTTCAAAAGCAGGCAATAAAGTAGTTAAGTTAGTATCTGCATATAAAATTGATGCTATAGCAATCGGAAATGGTACTGCAAGCAGAGAAACAGAGCGATTTATCACAAACTTAAGATACGACAAAGAGATAAAGGTTTTTGTGGTAAGTGAAAACGGTGCATCAGTATATTCTGCTTCAAAAATAGCAAGAGAAGAATTCCCTGATTATGATGTGACAGTAAGAGGAGCTGTATCTATCGGTCGAAGGTTGAGTGATCCTTTGGCTGAATTGGTTAAAATAGACCCTAAATCCATTGGAGTGGGCCAGTATCAGCATGATGTAGATCAGTCAAAATTGAAAAACTCTCTCGATCAGACTGTAGAAAGCTGCGTTAACCTTGTAGGAGTAAATCTAAACACTGCAAGTAAACAACTTCTAACTTACGTATCTGGATTAGGAGAATCCCTTGCTCAAAAAATTGTAGATTACAGATCTGAGAATGGAGCTTTCAGCAGCAGGAAAGAACTTTTAAAAGTACCACGCTTAGGTGCGAAAGCCTTTGAACAGTCGGCAGGCTTTCTTCGAATACCCGGAGCAAATAATCCACTTGACAACTCTTCGGTACATCCAGAGAGCTATCATATTGTAGAAAGCATGGCTAAAGACTTAAACTGCTCGGTTTTGGAACTAATTGGCAATAAAAAGATAATTGAGAGTATTGATATAAATAGATACAAAACTGAAGTTGCCGGAGCCGAAACACTTACTGATATATTGTTGGAACTTGAGAAACCGGGAAGAGACCCTCGTTCAAAAGTACAGGTTCTTGAATTCGACCCAAATATCAGAACAATTAATGATGTTAAAGAAGGAATGATTGTAAATGGCATAGTTACCAATATAACTAACTTCGGATGTTTTGTTGATTTCGGTATAAAGGAAAACGGACTTGTACATATTTCTGAAATGGCCAACCGTTTTGTTTCTGATCCCAATGAAGTTGTTTCAATTCATCAACATGTAAAAGTAAAAGTCGTCTCAGTAGACATTGAACGAAAAAGAATACAACTCAGTTTAAAAGACACTAACCAATAACTACAAAAGTATTATAAACGAAAATGCTGTTTATTTGTTATTATTGGGAAATCAAATAAATAAGAAATATAACACATGGAGTTATCCAATTCAGAAAAGTCAAGTTCACAACATTATAAACGACTACTTGAAGGTATCAGAGGCTTTAAAGAGAATGAGTTTATTCCTAAACAGGAGTTCTTTAAAGATCTAAGCGATAGGCAAAATCCACACACTCTATTTATAGGTTGCTCAGACTCACGTGTAGTTCCAAACTTAATTACACAAACTTTTCCAGGAGAACTGTTTGTTGTAAGAAATATTGCCAACCTCATACCTTATTACAAAAAGCACTCAGATACATACTTAGCTACCACTGCTGCAATCGAGTATGCTGTAAATCAGATGAATGTTAGCAATATTATCGTTTGCGGACATTCAAATTGCGGAGGTTGTGCTGCGTTATATCAAGACAAGGAGCTCGCCAATCTACCTCATACTAAAAAATGGATGGAACTTGCTCATCCTGTTAAAAAAATCGTAGAAGAGAAAATTGCAAAAAACAAAATTGCACTTGAACAGAGAAGTCTTTTTACCGAACAACTAAATGTAGTTGAGCAGATGAGTCACCTTTTGAAGTATAATTATATAAGTAAAAAAGTAAAAGAGGGTAAACTGAACGTGATGGGTTGGTATTATAACATTGAAAAGGGTGACATTTACAATTACGATAAAAACCTGAAGAGATTTATCCGTATCGAATAAAAAAGTGTTTAGCAGTAAACAGCTTTAAAACACTAATTATGAACCAACAGTCTACTTGAATAAGTTTGATACGATAAAATGACTATTAGAATCTCAAAGAAATAATTCCAACTGCCGTTCAACTAAATTGAAGCTTTTGCGGTGATAATCTGTTACACCATACCTTCTTATAGCATCTTTATGCTTTTTGGTAGGATAACCCTTATTATTAGTCCAATCATATTCAGGGTAACTCTCATCTAATCTTATCATATAATCATCGCGATATGTCTTTGCCAATATAGATGCAGCCGCAATCGACTGAAACTTGGAATCACCTTTTACCACACAGCTATGCTTAACATCTTTATAAGTACGAAACCTATTGCCATCTACAACAATATGATCGGGAATTACGGATAATCCTTCCAGAGCTCTATGCATAGCTTTTACTGAAGCCCAAAGAATATTCAACTCATC
>DATGMV010000417.1:0-2167 GCA_035307185.1 Fermentimonas sp.
AGTATCAAATTCTACCTTTGCTGCCAGCAGGGAAAGGGCGCTACAGCTATTGTTTGGGAAGTACAGTAAAAGTGAGTAATTCCGGGCATATATTTTACCTTTCAGCGTCCAATGATGCCGATTACCATGATCAATATAAAGGAAGCTTGGTTCGCTACAATCCTAAAACCGATGTTTTAGATGTAGCCTCTGATCCTGGAGCATTTGCAGTGAATCAACCCGAGAAAAAATGGGACACTGAAGCAGGACAATTTAAAAGAGAATTTTACCCATCCAACGACGGCCGATATGTGTATGGCGCCATAGAGACTTTCGGGGTAAGTGGTGGAGCCCTCCATTGGGACTACAACATACTTTTTAAATATGATTTTGATAAGGAAGAGTACACACGACTGGGAGAAAGTGACGACAGTCAGGCTTTTGTGTATGGACTGACTTCAGATGGGCGCGAGCTGCTCTACAATGGAGCCACAGGACGAAAAACAGTAAATGTAAACACTGGTCAAGTGACCGAGATAACGGTCTCTGGCGGACAAGCATACACAAACACCTCTCGTTGGAACAGTTCTGGTTATTGTTCAGGAGAAACCAGCAGTACTATTTGGATATACAATCTAATTTCTGATGAAAGATATTCCATTAAAACACCAGCCGTTCCGAGCTATGCACAATTTAGTGCTGATGGAAAGCGGCTCTTTTTTATGTTGGACTCATACAATGGAAAGTATTTATGTAGAACCAGTGATCTATCTCCAGAAGCTCTCATCGATACATTGTGTACATTATCCTCCGAAGTAAAGGAGTTTATGGTTATAAAATAATCAATTCAGAACCCATCAAATTATTTTAATGTAGGACGGCAGCGCCTTTGGGTCTATAATAGATCTGGAGGCGTTGCATTTTGTGATTAAAGACAAGGTCCGCTCTTCACAAATATCAACAATTTACAACCACCCCAAACAGCAACATTGGCGTTCGATAAAACATGAAATAAGTAGCAGACTATTTTAAACGAGGCTGAATCTTTTCAAGATAAAATTTATAAAAAGCCTCTTTGATTTCATCACGAACTCTATAAAATTCGCTCATTATAAACTCAGACGTTCCTTCTGCGTGCGATGGATCATCAAAATCAATATGTAGTCGATTCTCCACCTCCCCTGTGAATACAGGACAGTTTTCGTTGGCACCCCCACAAACAGTGACCACGTAATTCCACTTTTGATCGAGATATTTACTTACCTCATCAGAAGTGTGCTGGCTAATATCAATGCCTATCTCTTTCATCACCTGCACTGCCGTGCTATTTAGTTTACCTGACGCTTCAGTTCCCGCACTTTCCACTTGCAGTCGATTATCAAAGGATTGTAAGAATCCATGCGCCATCTGACTCCTACAGCTATTGCCAGTGCATAATATTAGTATCTTCATAAAGCATTTGTTCTTTCTATCTACTCCAAATTAAGGCAATTTTAACTATCTGATCAAAATTAGAACGCTGTCTTTCAAACAATGTTATGCGCCCATCTTAAATAGATTAGGAATGAAAAAAATAACCCTACGTACCATTATCTATGGATTATTTTACCTGATAATCTGTAAATTAAGGGTTTATTTGTATATTAAGAGTTATGAATCGAGCATGATAAACAGTTCTCGCAAAGGAGAACCGAAGATCTGCTTAGCTAATGATTATTCTGGCAAGTTCCATATAACAACTAAAAAACAAAATTATATATAGATGAGATATTTATATCTTTTATTCGCATTTTTAATTTTCTCTTGGACCACGCATGCTCAGGATTATAAGCAGGAAAGAGAGGAAATGGTGATCAATCAGATATCTAAGAGGGGCATTAAGCATGTTTACACTCTTGATGCTATGAGAAAAGTAGAACGTCATCTGTTTGTACCCTCTGAGCTTAGACAGATGGCTTATCGAGATGGGCCTTTGTCGATTGGATATGGTCAGACTATTTCGCAGCCTTATATTGTTGCCTATATGACACAGATTATAGAGCCAAAACCAAACCATAAGATATTGGAGATTGGTACTGGCTCAGGTTACCAGGCCGCTGTTTTAGCAGAGATTGTTGACAAAGTTTATACCATTGAAATTATTCCTGAACTCGGAGAGACAGCTTCAGATAGGCTCGAAAAGCTTGGT
>DATGMV010000418.1:0-5514 GCA_035307185.1 Fermentimonas sp.
ATCATATTCTATTATCTAAAAAGGAAAATACAAATTCTGAAGAGGTCTCAACAGCATTAGCTCAACAACAGAAGAAACAAATTACAGGGACAGTTGTAGATCAAGCAGGAGATCCTGTAATTGGTGCTAATATTATTGAACAAGGCACAACAAATGGAACAATAACAGATATCGATGGAAATTTTACACTTGAAGTTGCAAATAATGCACTGATTCACGTATCGTACATAGGTTTTATTGACCAGACTCTCAGTGCAGAAGGGCGTACAACCTTTAACATAATTTTAGAGGAAGACACGAAATTGCTGGAGGAAGTAGTTGTTGTGGGTTATGGAACTCAGGCTAAGAAAGATATTACAGGATCAGTAGCAGTAGTATCAGCAGAAGATTTAGCAGAAACACCAGTCGCAACTTTTGCCGAGGCACTACAAGGTAGGGCTTCAGGAGTATATATCTCTACCACAGGCGCTCCCGGGTCAGGTACAACTATTAGGATACGTGGGGTTGGCTCGGTTAACGGATCAGATCCTCTTATTGTAGTTGACGGTGTGTCTAATGTCAGTATAGATGCTGTAAATCCCAATGACATAGAATCATTGCAAGTGTTAAAGGATGCTTCATCAACTGCTATTTATGGGGCACAGGGAGCAAACGGTGTTATCATTATTACAACAAAACAGGGAGTAAAAGATAGAGTTCGTGTATCTTATAACGGTTATGCCGGTGTTGCTACAATGGCTAATAACGGTTTTGATTTGCTGAATGCTTGGGAAGCAATGGAGTTTCAGGCACAGGGATTAGTAAATCTGCGCGATCTCAGGAATGTTACAGAAGGATTGACTCATTCACAGTTTGGCTCTCTTGACGCCAACGATCAGCTTACTATGCCTTATTCAACAAAACCAGCTGGATTATCTAAAGAACAGGTAATAGCACAGTTTGGAAGCATTGAGGCATGGGAAGCATCTTACAAGAGTAATGGTGCAAACTCATGGGCAAGATCAGCTTATTACCAGATGCTTGAAGATGGTTACTCGGAAGAGGAAGCCAGAAAAGGTACTGATTGGTATGATTTGGTTGTTCAGAAAGGATTAGTACAAGAACATCGGATTTCTGCTATGGGTGGTGGGGACCGTGGATCTTACTCTTTTTCTGTTGGTTATACGGGAAGAGAAGGAACAATTAAATCTTCATATTTCGATCGCTATTCTTTACGTGCAAACAGCACTTTTATTCCCAATGAAGTATTCACAATTGGACAAAACACCAATTTATCAGTTACTGAATTTGGAGGAGAACGTGGAACTCAAGGTGATGATAACATATTCGCACGAACTTATACAATACAACCGTGGGTTCCAGTATACAACATTGGAGGAGACTTTGCCGGATCTCAATCACCTGAAGGAGGGAGAGCAAATACCGCTTATCAGGGGGTACAAATTGCCAAAAACAACTGGAATAGGAGATTCAGAGGTCAGTCTGCCGTGTTCGCTGAGATAAAACCAATAAAAGGGCTTTCAATAAGATCTCAGTTTAGTGCTAGATTAGGAGGAAGTTGGTCTTTGACTTTTACTCCCAAAACAATTGCGACAAATAAAGAAGGGTCTTCCACAAACTCTTTAAGCGAAAGTGCTAATTATAGTCTCGATTGGCAGTGGACTAATACTGCAACATATGCAACAAGCTTCAACGATAATCACGACTTCACTTTCTTGCTGGGAACAGAAGCCATGAAAGATAATTTCGGACGCTCAATGTCGGGTACTCGCATCAATTATCTTTTTGAAAATGATCCAAACACCTGGATATTAAATAACGGATCTTCATCCAATGTTAGTAATTCAGGGAATATGCATAATTTAACTACCATGTTTGGTATTTTTGGAAGAATTGATTATTCGTACCAGGGAAAATATCTTGCAACTTTAACAACTCGAAGGGATGCATCATCTAAATTCAGTGCTAAAAACCGCTGGGCTACTTTCCCCTCAATATCTTTAGGGTGGCGTATTTCGGAAGAACCATTTATGTCATCAGTGAGAAAAACTTGGTTGGATGACCTTAAAATCAGAGCCGGTTACGGCACTTCAGGTAATTCTAATATCGGAGCATATAACTATGCATTTCAATATGCCACAGGTAATAATTATATGTATTCTGTAACTGGAAGTGATGCTTCTACAGCACCTGGGTATGCTATTTCGAATTTAGGTGACCCCAATGCAAAATGGGAAACTATTGAAACAATTAATTTGGGTATAGATGGTACAATGATAAGAAATAAATTATCCTTATCTCTTGATTTTTATGTTAAGAACACCACTGACATGCTTGTACCAGCAAACTGGTCAGCATTAGCAGGTAATGCTGCAAAGCCCTCTATTAATATTGGAGATATGCGAAATATTGGAGCTGATTTCAGCTTTACATGGCGTGACAGGATTGGTGATTTACGCTATAACCTTACAGGAAATATATCTACATATAAAAATAAAGTTGTTAGGCTAGGCTCTTCAGATCTTTTCAATAGTACTCGATTAAATCAGATAAATATAACTACTGAGGGACAACCTATCGGCATGTTTTATGGATTTAATGTAGTGGGTATATATAAAAATTCTGAAGATGTATTAAATTACAAGAACTCAAATGGACAAACAGTTTTGCCTTATGCAGTAACTGATCCTAAAGATCTTAATCCGGACAATTGGATTGGTCGATATATGCTTGAAGATGTTAATAATGATGGATTTATTAATGCAGAGGACCGAAAAATTATTGGTAACCCTCATCCTGATTTTACAGGAGGCTTAAACGTAAGTCTTAATTATAAAAACTTTGATTTAAGCACATATCTATATTTTTCTATAGGAAACGAGATATACAGGCATTATATGTATTACACTCACTTCGCAGCACTTCAAAGTGCTTACTCGAGAGATAGACGTGATAATTCTTGGCATCCAACTGCAAATCCAAAAGGAATATATCCTCTATATGCAACAAGTAAAGGCGAAGGTACAGAAGCTGCAAATGAATCTCACTCACAATATGTACAAGACGCCTCATATTTGAGAATGCAGACACTTACATTAGGATATACACTACCTGCTGATATGGTTGAACGTATATCTTTAGATAGAATTCGCATCTACGGCCAGATCTCAAATGTGTTTACTTTTACCGGATATTCAGGCTTAGAACCTGAGATACGTAATATGAGTGACCGCGCTATGGGAGTGGATTATGGCTCATACGGAGTTCCGCGACAATTTCTGCTCGGAATAAATATTTCATTTTAGTATAATAATAAACAAGAATTAAATAAAATCGATAATATGAGAAAATATTTTATATATACAATAATTATATTATTCGTAACGAACTCTTGTCAGGATTTCCTGGATGTTAGAGCAGTAGGTGCTGTTGATGAAAATACCCTAGCTAACGAATATGGAATTGATTTAGCAATAACAGGAATGTATGCAACATTCCACCAAACAGAGTATTTTAATAGCACTTTGTCAAACTATGCATATGGAGATGTAATGGGGGGTAGTGCAAATAAAGGATCAACATTTAATGATCAGTCTGACTTTACTAACCTGGAAACCTATAGTTTCACAACTGATAATGGTTATTTAAATCAAAAATGGATAAGTGTATATGACGGAGTATTCCGTGCTAATAACATGATGAGCATTGCATATAAGATAGAGGACGCACTTACTGCTATTAATGGTGAATCTAAAGATTACTTTACAGAAACAATCGCACAGGGACGTTTTTTTAGAGGTTTTTGGCATTTTGAAGGTGTCAAACTTTTTGGTGCAGCAATACCTTATGTTGGCAGTGAGGAGTTTGCAAGCTCAGTCAATCCTCTTGTTTCAAACGTGGATGAATCTGGTAACTACATCTATATTTGGGACAAAATAATTGAGGATTTGAAGTATGCTTACGATAACCTGCCAGATACTTGGAGTACTGATAAAGGTCGTATAAATAAATGGGCTGCAGGAGCTTTACTGGCCAAGGTAATGGCATATCAATCGTCACCTTATAATGGAAAAAATGGCTCTGTAAACAAATGGGGTGAGGTAAAAACTTTACTCGAAACTATTATCAATAATGGTAAAGATAATAATGGAACAAAATACCAACTTGCTGATACATACGAGTCTTTATTTACTGCCGGTGAAAGCGATTGGACTGGCGAATCTGTTCTTGATATACAGATGGCAATTTCCGGCACACAATCAAATACTAATTCTATAAATGGTACATCTCATATCGGCATGTCAGGGGCATTGGGTACAGGTGGATGGGGATTTTATCAGCCATCTTATGAATTGGTGAATTCGCACATCGTGGATGAAAATGGACTCCCTTATTTAGATAAAAGATATCAGGAAATTGATCCTCTTAGTACTTTAGTAGATGGAAATCCAAAAACAAAGTTAGAGGTTTTTACAGATCCTAGACTGGATATTACAGTTGGAAGGTTTAATGTTCCGTATTGGGATTGGAGTGTACCTACTATTACTGATGGTTGGGTTAGAGATGTTGGAAATGGTGGTCTTTATTTAAACAAAAAAAATATTCCAAAAAAAGCAGATAAAGGCAATCTCAGTGTATCAACAGTTACCGGTTCTTCAGCAAAAAACTTTCACTTAATTCGCTTTGCAGACATACTCTTGTTGTACGCAGAGTCTCTTATAGAAACCGGTGATTTTGAGGGTGCAATGGATCCTATCAATCAGGTGCGTTCACGTGCAGCAAATTCCTATGTAAAAGCTGTCAACCCGAAAACTATGGAAGAAACTACATCTGAGTTCGTATTAGAAGATTTGGTAAACTCAAATGAACACATAAATGCAGCAGCCAACTACAGAATAGGTCTGTATCCCTCATCTCAATTTGCTTCAAAGGAGAGTGCTACTGAAGCCTTGAGGTTTGAACGTAAATTAGAACTTGCATTAGAAGGACACAGATGGTATGATTTGGCAAGATGGGGTATAATTGCTGATGAGCTAAACAACTATGTTAATTATGAACAGCAATATTTGCCAAAATTTGCTAATTCTATTTATAATGAAGACTGGGTAACACTTCCAATACCCTATAATCAGATTATTACGATGGAGGGAATTCTAGTCCAGAATGAAAACTGGAAGTAATAATATAAAAAATCTAATTTACTCCGAGTTAATGGTTTTCATTAAATTTCCACCTAGTATGTAACTTGATAAACAAACATTTTTAATATAAAGTATATGAAAAAGACAGACAGAAAAAGTGAAATTAACAGAAGACAGTTCCTGAACTACTCAGCATTAGGTTTAGCAGGCTTGACAATTCTTCCAAGCTGGACTATTGGTGGTGTCAAAGTTGCACCCAGTGATCGCGTAGTTCTAGGATTTATTGGCTTAGGTCGCCAAGCACTTAGTGATTTCAGAGGTTTTGCCGGAGCACCAGGAGTGCAGGTGGCTGCCTGTTGTGATGTTGACAGCA
>DATGMV010000419.1:0-2283 GCA_035307185.1 Fermentimonas sp.
CAAGATCTACTTTAGGTTACGAATATCCTGCCGATAACGATCACAGAGAGGAGAAGTTAAGCGTGTATAACCGAAAAGCTCAATCTACCCGAAACCGAAGTTTATAGTAATATCATTTATGCCGATGAAGAATATATTTTAACTTTGTGGAGCAATAAACTTGCTAAGGATGTTTTTATTGAAGTTCCGTTGGCCGGTACTCAATTTAGAGATAATTTTATCGACCTGTTACCGAATGAAAAAGTAACAATCAAAATCACATCACCCAAGCTTAGAGCAAAAGATAAAACACCTGTAACTATTAAACATGTAAGGGAGACATATAATTTATGACGAAAAAAAGAAAAAGCCTCTCAATACTTCTCATAGTAGCCATAACCTCTTTCATGGGCACATTTTTGGTGTCTGCAGTAAATATTGCGTTGCCATCAATAGAGCACGACTTGTCACTGTCAGCAATTGAGCTAAGCTGGATTATTACCTCATTCATTCTTGGCATGGCACTGTTTATGCTACCAGCAGGTGTTTGGGGTGATAGTAGCGACAACGTTAAAATCTTTAAGTTCGGACTTATTATTTTTACAATAGCCTCGGCTTTTTGTTATGTTTCTCCAGATGGTATTTGGTTGATTAGTGCTCGATTCCTTCAAGGTGTTGGTACTGCGTTCACAGGAACAACAGGGCAGGCTATTCTTGTATCTTCATTCCCTCCCGAAAGGAGAGGTAGAGTTTTGGGAATATCAGTCTCTGCCGTATATACAGGATTGGCTCTTGGACCTCTTTTAGGTGGTATAGTAACACAGCACATGGGCTGGCGACTGCTTTTTTTAATAGCTGTTATCCTTGGTGTTTTCACCTTTATCGTATCGGCTGTGTACCTCAAGAATGATAAGAATATAAAAAAGGAGTCTCTGAAAAGCGACCGCTTAGGCATATTTATATTTATGACCGGATTAACCACATTGGTTTATGGTTCCTCCCAAATACCATCTACAGCAGGTTGGACATTAATGGCAGTATCGCTGTTACTTCTCATTATCTTTTGGAAAATTGAAAGCAGAGTTAAAAATCCTCTATTAAACACTTCTCTATTCACAAAGAACAAACTATTTACATACTCAAACTTATCGGCACTGATTAATTACACTTCAACGTTTGCCATAGTTTTCTTTCTTAGCCTGTATCTTCAGAAGGTTCAAAATCTTTCGCCACGTGAAGCTGGTGCAGTTATAATTGCACAGCCTATAATGATGGCTATTTTCTCACCAATTGTTGGCAAACTTTCCGACAGAATTCAACCTCGCTATTTCGCCACCTTGGGAATGGCAATGTGTACAACCGGACTTGCCATGCTGGCATTCCTTTCTCACAACACACCCATACCGTACATAATTGGAGTACTCATTTGGGTTGGGTTAGGCTTCGCTTTATTCTCTTCACCAAACATGAATACTATTATGAGTTCTGTGGAGCGCAAGCAATATGGTCAGGCATCCGGACTCGCATCATCAATGAGGGTATTTGGACAGATAATTAGCATGAGTATAATAACATTCTTAATTACAATCAATTTCGGGAATCAGTCTATTGAAGCAGTTTCAGACGAACTCTTTATGAAAGCATTGCAATGGGGATTTTTAATATTTGCAATTATAGGAGTACCAGGCATCTACTTCTCTTTTTTTAGAGGAGATGTTAAAAAGAAGTGACACCATTAATATTTAGACAAATGCAGAGTATTAGTGTTTTCACTATTTCATGCCGACAACACTGTATTTAGTTTCTTACCGGTTAATTTCTGTATATCTTTAACCATTCCACGTTCATCCGAAGCACAAAATGAAAGTGCAGTTCCGCTCTTACCGGCTCGTCCTGTACGACCTATACGG
Source organism: Fermentimonas sp. (assembly GCA_035307185.1). Classification (GTDB taxonomy): domain Bacteria; phylum Bacteroidota; class Bacteroidia; order Bacteroidales; family Dysgonomonadaceae; genus Proteiniphilum. The sequence goes on from DATGMV010000419.1 coordinate 1,890, forward strand.
TGAACATAAGTTTCTGCCACATCCGGCAAGTCGTAATTAATCACCATCTCCAAATCTGCAATATCGATACCTCTTGCAGCTATGTCAGTTGCAATAATAACACGTGTTTTACCCGATTTAAAGTTAGTAAGCGCTCGCTGCCTTGCTCCTTGCGATTTATTGCCATGAATAGCCTCACATCCAACTCCCTTTTTATTCAGTACACGCGCAATCCGATCCGCTCCGTGCTTCGTGCGTGAGAAAACAAGTACTGATTTGCTTTCTACTTTTTGCAAGACAGTGAAAAGCAGATTGCTTTTCTCCGGTTTTTCTACAAAATAAAGATGTTGCTCCACTGTATCTACCGCCGAGGAAGCTGGTGTAACTTCAACTCTCACCGGATTAAATAAAATTG
>DATGMV010000420.1:0-4797 GCA_035307185.1 Fermentimonas sp.
CCTCCTTCTTGAATCTGTGCTAAGGGTATATAGAGGTGGTGCAAGCAAGTAGCAAAAGGCTTTTCTGTTACTTCTACCCACTCTACCACGAAGCTGATGCAAGTCGCTTAGTCCAAAATTCTGGGCATCAATAACAATAATTGTGTTAACATTAGGCATATCAATACCAGATTCAATTATAGTGGTTGCAATAAGCACATCTTGTTCGTGATTCATAAAATCTGTTATTACACCCTCAAGTTTTTTTGGGTCCATCTGTCCATGTCCCACAGCAATCTTTATACCTGGAATTTCTCTCATTAAAAGATTTTCCATTTCATAAATATTCTGGATTCTGTTGTTTACGATAAACACTTGTCCGTTACGACTAATTTCAAAATTTATAGCATCACGAATAATTTCCAAATCAAATGTGTGAACTTCGGTTTGTATTGGATAACGATTTGGTGGTGGTGTACTAATAATTGAAAGATCTCTTGAACCCATAAGAGAAAACTGCAAAGTACGCGGAATGGGCGTTGCTGTCATAGTTAAAGTGTCAACATTGACCTTCATTTGCTTTAGTTTCTCCTTTGTAGAAACACCAAACTTTTGCTCCTCATCTATAATAAGAAGACCTAAATCATTAAATTTAACATCCTTACTAACCAACCTATGTGTACCTATTAGAATATCAATCTTTCCTTCTTTAAGGTCTTCAAGAATCTTCTTTTGCTCTTGCGATGACCTTGTTCTACTAAGATAATCTACTCTTACAGGAAAATTCTCGAGTCTACCACTAAATGTGTGGTAATGTTGAGTTGCTAAAACAGTAGTTGGCACAAGTACAGCAGTTTGTTTACCATCTGTAGCAGCCTTAAATGCGGCTCTTACGGCTATCTCAGTTTTACCAAAACCGACATCTCCACAAATGAGCCTATCCATTGGCTGTTCGCTCTGCATATCAGCCTTAACATCGCGTGTCGATTTTACTTGGTCAGGTGTATCTTCATACATAAAAGATGCTTCAAGTTCTGTTTGTAGATAGGTGTCTTTAGAATATGCAAAACCTTTTTCCTGTTGTCTCTCGGCATACAATTTAATGAGATCGCGAGCAATATCTTTTATCTTCGACTTTGTCTTCGACTTAACCCTCTCCCAAGCACCTGAACCAAGCTTGTTTAGTTTAGGTGACTCTCCTTCTTTACCTTTGTATTTTGAAACTTTATGAAGTGCGTGAATTGAAACAAAAACAGCGTCATTGTTATGATAGGTAAGCTTAATAACTTCCTGAACCTTTTCGCCAATAGGCAAACGAACCAATCCCGCAAACTTACCAATGCCATGGTCCATATGCACAACATAATCGCCGGTCTGCAACTGATTTATCTCTTTTAGCGTAAGAGCCACCTTACCTGAACGAGCTTTGTCTGACTTTAAGCTATATTTGTGAAACCTGTCAAATATTTGATGATCTGTAAAACAACATATCTTTAAAGTTGCATCAGAAAATCCCTCATGAAGAGTTTTATTAACCGGGATAAATAGAATTGGATCGTTTCGATCTTCAAAAATATGAAAAAGTCGTTTCTGCTGTTTTTCACTATCACTTAAGATATAAATAGTATATCCATCATCTATAAACTTATGCAATGACTCCGAAAGCAGATCGAAATTCTTATGATAGAGAGGTTGAGGGGATGTTTTTAAATTAACAATTGCATCTGGTGTATCTTGCATTTTTATATCAAACCTAACCTGTCGGTACTTATTCATTACACTTACAAAGTCATCTTTTGATAACAGCTCCGCCTTAACAAAACCTACATCATCGGGGTTTAACTCAATGTGAAGTTCATCTTCGTTTATTGATTCAACTCTACTTGTTATCCATCGAATGTCATCAATACCAATTATAGAATTTACCGGTAATGACTCAATTAGTGAAGAGTTTTTTGAACTACTTTTACCTAAGTCAGGAACAATTCTAATATCATTAAACTTTTCTATTGAGAGCTGTGTCTCCATATCAAAATTCCGAATTGACTCAACCTCATCGCCAAAGAAGTCGATTCTAAACGGATATTCGGCAGAAAAAGAAAATAAATCTAAAATACTTCCCCTTTGAGCATACTGTCCCGGTTCATAAACATAATCTACATACTGGAATCCGTAACTATCAAGAATCTCACTTATAAAAGCTGCATCTAACTGTTCACCAACTGATATTTTAAGAGTTTGCTTTTTTAATTGATCTACTGAAACCGTTTTCTCCGCAATTGCGTCGGGATAACTTACTATAATAGCCGGATTATCATTATCCTGCAAGCGACTTAGTGTTGTTGTACGTAGAACTTCATTTGCTGAATCCAGTTGTCCATATTTAGCAGCTCTCTTGTATGCAGACGGAAAAAACAGAACGTCGTTAGAGCCAATTAACTGGTTAACATCATGATAAAAATAGCCAGCCGCTTCGGCATCATTAAAAATATAAAGGTAAAATTGTCTGTTTCTGTTAAACAGTGAAGCAGCAAAAATTGCACGCGAAGACCCATGCAAACCTGTTACTGACAAAACATCTATCTTTTTTAGTAATGAGCTTGCTGCTGATATGTCGGGGTTTTTCTCAACCCGTTCAAGAAATTGATTAATCTCTATTACTTTAACCATTCAATCGATAACACAAAGGTAGCTCATTTTTTTATTATCTTTGTTCTTACATAGAATTGAATTATATTATTATGAATATAGAAGCAAAGTTTACTCCCGATTATATTTTTGAAAGTAGCTGGGAAGTTTGCAATAAAGTTGGTGGCATTTACACAGTTTTATCCACACGAGCCAATTCACTCCAAAAGATACATAAAGACCAGATATTTTTTATAGGACCCGACATTTGGGTAGATAGCGAAAGTCCTTGGTTCAAAGAAGATGAGGACTTGTATCCTGAGTGGATTAGTTACGCTTTACAAACTCAACAACTGCAAATCCGTGCCGGTAGATGGGATGTACCTGGACAACCAATTGTTTTTTTAATAAAGTTTGAACAGTTCATGGAACGCCAAAATGAACTTTATGCAAAAATGTGGCGTGACTTTGATGTAGACTCATTAGATTCTTATGGAGACTACCACGAATCTACAATGTTTGCATATGCAACTGGTTTACTAATTGAAAGTTTTTACCGATATCATCATTTAGAATCATACAATGTTATTGCCCATTTTAATGAGTGGATGTTAGGAGCAGGGGCGCTATATATTAAGAAGTTTGTACCTAAGATCGCTACTATATTTACTACACACGCTACATCCATAGGACGCTCTATAGCAGGGAATAACCTTCCTCTGTATAGCAATTTGCATGAGTATAACGGGGATCAGATGGCACGGCAATTAAACATATCGGCAAAGCATTCTATAGAAAAAGCAGCTGCGAAAAATGTAGATTGCTTTACTACGGTAAGTGATATCACTGCAGATGAAAGTGCTCAATTATTGCAAAGAAGACCCGATGTAGTAACTCCCAATGGGTTCGAAAAAGATTTTATTCCGCAAGGTGAAATATATACGAAAGCACATAAAAAAGCCCGTAGAGCCCTTAAAAAAATAGCTGAAATAACAATAGGTCACAATATTCATCGTGATGCTCTGTTGGTTGGAATTAGTGGTAGATATGAATATAAAAACAAAGGAATTGATGTTTTTATAGACTCCATGAAACATCTTAAATCATTAACCGAGCTAAATAAAGACGTAATTGCATTTATAATGATTCCCGGTTGGATAAAAGGACCAAGAGAAGATTTATTGAAGTTATTATCTAAAGAAGAGTCATACGTCACTACTGAAATTAAGAAAACTAATTATGCAGAGGCATATCCCTTTACAACTCATGAATTAGTTGAACCTGAGCATGATAGAGTTGCTAATCATATAAAACATGCCGGCTTTCATAATAACCCAGGTGATAGGGTGAAAATTATTTTTGTACCCTCATATCTTAATGGAGATGATGGAATCTTTAATATGGATTACTATGATTTATTAATAGGACTCGACATGTCGGTCTTCCCCTCTTACTACGAACCTTGGGGCTATACTCCTCACGAAAGTGTCGCATTTTCAATCCCAACAATTACTACTTCTCTTTCAGGTTTTGGAGTGTGGGCAAAAAAAGAAGGAGACCATAAAGCAGGCTTAGATGATGGCATTGAAGTTATTCATCGTACCGATTATAATTATAATGAAGTAGTAGAAGATATTTCTTCTTTAATATTCGACTTTTCATTAAAAAGTCAAGAACAAGTATCAATGTTAAAACAGAAAGCTGCCGAACTGTCTGACAAAGCAGACTGGGCACATTTTATTTCACATTATCGTGAAGCATATGGCAAAGCATTGCATAATTCATTTATTAGATTATCCAATCCACATAAACTTAAGTCGGATTAATATGTTATATTTGCCACACTTATGGTTTTATTGTTTAAAGAGTTATCACCTAAAATCATAAAAAACAAAATTTAAAAAAAACAGTTATGATAATAAAGTCGAGTCATTCAAATAGCCCTGTTTGGAGAGGAATTCATGTGCACTCAGTTCTCCCTACCCAAGTGCAACCTTTAGAGGAAATTTCACATAATCTTTGGTGGGTATGGAATGAAGAAGTTAAAGCAATACTGGAGCAATTAGATCCTGAAGAATGGGAGCAAAGCGGTAAAAACCCGGTTGTAATGCTTCAAAATCTTAGATCTGACGTTAGTGAAAGATTAATTAAAGACTCAGAGTTGATGAGTCGCATAGAACAAGTATATCA
>DATGMV010000421.1:0-5731 GCA_035307185.1 Fermentimonas sp.
ATTATTTCCTCCTCCTATAAATCTAAATCCTCCAGGATAAGTATTCATCATTGATATTCTTAATGTCAAACTTTCTGCACCTTCTTTAATAACTTCCTGTAAAAGTCTTGGAAAATTCAATTCATATTGAGCATGACTTACTCCTGAAATAGATAATAATCCCATTTGACCTCCAACAAATTTCAATCCATTTACTGGAAACAATCCATCATATTGACCATAGTCTAATACTTTCTCAATCACCTCTTCTCCATTAACTTGCTTCACTCGCTCAATAACCAACTGTTGAGGCACTCCAAATAAATCTGTTTGAGTGTTAGGTAAATTTACAAAACTAATAATAGCTTTATGCACAATACTTGCTGGCAAATCCTGAAGATTATGGAGTGTTAACTCTGTGTACAATCCAGGTCCGGACTCTATTAAAACACTATCTGAAGTATGCTTCTCTCCGTCATAAAGATGAAAGTTTTGTGGATTAGGTGTCTTATCTAAATGTGTCAAATAATTAGTTTCGTTAACTTGAAATGAAAAGTACAAGTCTTTTTGTTCTTCATCTTGTCGACCATGTACTACTATTCTCGCTGCTTTAGTAGCATTATTATTCGCTACATCAAAGTAATATAAAGCTCCACTCCCTTGAGTGTTAGCTTTTTGTGCTTTTAAATAAAAACCATTTACATTTTCTAAAAATATACCTGACGATGAGAATTCAGTATCTGGCAAATCCAAAATTTGCTGTATATACTGATTAGGCATTGGAATGACTAATGAGTTTTTAATCGTATCCCTCTCCCATTTATACTCCTCCTTCAAGGATTGATAATCAAAGTTCACTGTCGCCAATGTGTTTCCTAAAGGAAAGTCTTGATGATTATCATACAACTTAGGATTTTTTATACCTGAAACAACCGGCAGAACACTTAGTGTCATAGCATTATCTTGGGTATTTAAAGTATCCCCAAACACAACTCCACTAAATGGAATGATTAAGTGTGCTGAATCTAGCTGATAATTTTCTGGCACATTATAGAAAGCACCTGTTGGTGCTAACTGTATATAAGCGCTTGCTTTAACACTTGAAAAGAACGGGTCATTAATGACTTCGCCTATTGCAATTTGAGGATTACTCATATGGTTAGTATAAACCTTATCAAGATACTGTACTTTAAGACTTGGCTCAAAGAAATCCTCTTCAAATTCAACAGTATTTATCCTATCCTCATCTGGAATAGTGTCTGTTCCTGTAATTGTTTTTTCTTTACATGAATAAAAAAAGCTTATGGAAATAAGCATTGTTATTCCAAAAGCTTTTTTTGCAAATTGTTTGTTTATCACAAGCAAGTTTTTATTTTTCTAGTTTTAAATCTCTTCCTCTTCTGCAACTAAATTTTCATATAACTCATGGAGTAGCGAAACATTTTCTTTCCATTCCTCATCATAAGGTACAAAAAGACGATCGTCTGACAACTTCATTTCATCAATGAATTCACTGTCCATTTGTTGATCTCCCTGAATTACAACATCTGAATATTTACTTGCGCCGTAAATTAACGCATTATTATCGTGATTATTATAAGGAGCCACATCTTTTTCAGTTAAACTTGGCAAACTATTTAAAATACGCTGAGAAAAATCTCCGCCTATGGTTCCTTCAAACTGTGGATTTTGAGCTGTAAAAATAGTTTTAGCATTACTAAACACAGGCTCTTTACTATATGCTGTTTTCAAAAACATTGGTATCAAGCTTGACATCCATCCATGACAATGTATCACATCAGGTGGCCATCCAAATTTCTTAACTATTTCTAATGCACTCTTACAGAAAAATATCATTCTCTCATCGTTATCTCCAAAGAAGTCTCCATGTTCATCATTGAAAACTTTCTTTCTTTTAAAGAAGTCTTCATTGTCCATAAAGTAAACTTGAAGCCTTGCATTTGGTAAAGAAGCTACTTTAATTAACAAAGGTTGATCTTCTTTATCAACTACAATGTTAATACCCGAAAGCCTTACTACTTCATGCAGTCTGTGCCTCCTCTCATTGATTGTACCAAACTTTGGCATAATAATTCTAATTTCCGCTCCAGAATCAAACGTCTTCACAGAAAGCTTATTCAGCACTTCTGCAAACTCAGTAATTTCTAAGTACGGACTCAGCTCATTAGTGATAATGAGTATTCTCTTCTTTTCTTGTAAAGACATACTACAAAATTAATTAAACAAAGGGGTTTATAAACACTATATCTACCTTCAAACTATACGATCTAAAAATAAAATAATGTTTATTTAAAAAATGCAGTGAGACTTATACATTTATTAGTATTATTGCTTAATATTAATCGATTCTATCAAGACAACTTTACATTCATTTAAGTTCTTATGCCTTGCAAAGATACGAAAATTATACCAATATATTAGATTAAATGTGCTATTTAGCAATTTCAACTTGCTTAACCGCTTGCTTTTCCATACTTTATTATGTTAATATTTAAAACACAACAAGACCTAGAACTTCATTTATCTAAGGCTCGTCAAAAAGGTCTAAAAATCGGCTTTGTCCCAACTATGGGCGCACTTCACGAAGGACACTTATCATTAATTAAGGCTTCAAAAAATGGCAACGAGATTACGATTTGTAGCATTTTTGTAAACCCTACACAATTTACTGATAATAAAGATTTAAACAACTATCCTCAACCGATAAATCAAGACTTAACCCTCCTTGAAGAGATTAATTGCGATATAGTTTTTGTGCCTTCTATTAAAGAAATGTACCCAGATGGTATTGACGCTGTCACATTATCCTATGATATTGGATACTTAGATACTGTTCTCGAGGGAGATAAAAGACCTAGTCATTTTCAAGGTGTTACACATATTATGTCAACACTCTTAAAGCTGATTCAACCTACGAACCTTTATATGGGTCAAAAAGATTTTCAGCAGTGCCTGGTTGTCAAACAACTCATCCACAATAACAATTGGAATATCCAGTTTAATATGATGCCAATTCTTAGAGAGGATGATGGTTTAGCACTTAGTTCAAGGAATAAAAGACTCAATGAATTTGAACGACTAAAAGCAGGATTATTATATCAATGCTTAATATCTATCAAGGCAAAACAAAAAATTCAAGACTTTAGTATCTTACAAAAAGAGAGCACAGAACTCATGGAGCGAAAAGGACTAATTGTAGAATATATTCAATTAGCTGATGCTGAAACCTTAGATTTACTCGATAATTTTGACCACTCCCGACACATGGTAGCATTAATAGCTGCTCAATTAGGCAATGTTCGTCTAATTGACAATATATTATTATAGAATATTAGTTAGTATTTTATATTTTACTTACCTTTGTCGCCTTATTATATTTTTTTAAAAAAACGCAAATAATTTCCATTATTATGGCAGTAAAAATTAGAATGCAAAGACATGGGTCAAAGAAACGCCCATTCTACTTTATAGTAGTTGCAAATAGTACAGTAAGCAGAGATGGTAAATTCATCGAAAAAATTGGAACTTACAATCCTTTAACTGTTCCAGCTACAGTTGAATTAAATCGCGAAAGTGCTTTAAACTGGTTAAATAAAGGAGCTCAACCATCTAATACGGTTAGACGTATACTCTCTTTTAAGGGTGTATTGTACATGAAGCATTTACAAAGAGGTGTTTCTTTAGGGTTATTTGATGAAGCTGAAGCTGAAAAGCGCTTTGTCGAATGGGAAGAGAAACATAGTGCTGAATTCGCATCTAAATCTGAAGCAGATAAACAAGCTCGTAAAGAAGCAAGATCTGCAATCGCTGCTGAAGCTGCAAAACGTGTTGCTGAACGCAACGAAGCTCGTCGTGCAGAAATGGAAGCTAAACTAAAAGAGGCTGAAGAAGAAGCAAAAGCTGCAGAAGAGAATACAGAAGAAGTAACGAATCAAGAAGATGAAGCTACTAACGCTGAAGACACAGGTGACAAGACTGAAGAAGCTTAATCTATCAAGTATATTTTTATTAAAAAGCAGAAAAACCTCTTGGTTTTTCTGCTTTTTGCATATTATTGTTCACTATAAATATATTATTTCATGCACTGGTTTTTCTTAATACTTGCTGGACTTTTTGAAGTTGGTTTTACATCTTGTTTGGTCAAAGGGGATCAAACATCAGGAACAACATCAATATTATGGTATGGTGGTTTTCTAATTTCTCTTTTCTTCAGTATGTGGTTCTTGATTATTGCAAGCAAAGAAATTCCTATGGGCGTAGCTTATGCTGTTTTTGCAGGAGTAGGTGCAGTAGGAACAGCATTAATGGGTATATTTGTATTTCAAGAAATGGTTAATTTTTGGAAAATATTCTTCTTAATTACATTAATTAGTTCAATCATTGGTTTAAATCTAGTGAGCAATTAAAAACAAGGCGACCCACAACTTGCACCTCATATCAATAGCACATATTTTTACTTTTCCAAACTTAGGAATTAACAAATCGATATCCTTTAGAATAGCTAATTTATTGATATCCTGAATCTTGTCAATATTCAAGATTTCTATCAATTAAGAAGCAATTTAATTAATAAAACTTGTGCTTTTCTACAATATTCAGACGCATTCAATATTTAGAATATAAAAAAACATCAATTATCTTGCATTCTAAATTACAGAAAATTATCTTTATAGGATAATTATTACGCAATAAGCACAATTTAAACATGATTAGAAAATACTTACTTTCTATTACAATAATATTAACATCTTATATTAGTGCCCTTGCACAAGCGCCAGCTAATATTGGATGGACAGGTCCAGAAACAGCAATACTGCCTTATGCAAATGCTTGTAATGGCTATAGTGATATTACCTGCCTGGGCAGTGGCACAGGTACTACCACTCCTTTTGTATCAGGAGTTCACTATACAATCATAAATGATCAAACTCCAGGAGTTTGCTCTCAAGTTCCGACACCAATGTCAGAAGCATGGATGCAAATTTGGGAAGGAGATATGTCTTCTTGTAACTCGGCGACACCATTAGGCACTCCTGCTCTTAACAACTTAGATATTACCTTAACAGGTACAGGACCTTACTTTTTAGCAATAAGTTCTTTAGATCCTACTGCTGATAATAACCTATGTGGTGGGGGTAAGGGACACGACTTTACAGGTCAATCTGCAACAATACGTTACCGTCAAGAAACATCAATTATTAATACAACTAGTACAGATAGCCACTGCATGAATGAAGGGAAACCATTATCCTATAGTCTAGTAGGTACACATAATAATCCAGATGTTGAATGGGAAGTCACAGTTGGTAGTGGTTATTTCATTGGTAATCTATTTTATGCTACTCAACCTGGCCTAACAACAATTAGAGCTAGAGTGGGTGTTTGTTTTGATGACATTACTTACGAAGCCATTGAAGTTTCATCAGCTCCAACATCTATAGATGGACCTACAGAAATATGTGAAGGAAGTACATTTACTTTAGAAGCACAAGGTGGATATGTAGCTCCGAACACTCAATACGAATGGGGAACAGGAACCGTAGTAGGGGTAAACCCAATAGCAGTAACTAATACAGCAACTTATACTCCCGACCCTATCTTTTCTGATGAAACATTTTGGGTTAGACGTATAAGTAACTCGCCAAACTGTGAAGGGTATACTTTAGGTACGACACATTTTATAGATGTTTACAATGATATTCCTAATAATATTTTTGTTAATATTTGTGAA